>NZ_JACHIA010000014.1 GCF_014202995.1 Longimicrobium terrae | reverse complement strand
AGGTGGTCCATGACTCGCTCCTTCTGGCCGGAAGGGTTGCAAGCTCAGGGGCAAACTGCCTGCCGCTTTTGTCCACAAAGTGCTAAAGTCTAGATAAATCCGCCGCTCAAAAAGCGGGAAGCCCCGACACGACGCCCACAGGCGCCGTTCGGGGCTTCAACTGCATCGGGGCCTACGACAAGGTCACGGCCACAGTCCGCGCAGGCGGACATCGTGTCTTTCGAGGCGCGGTTTCAACCGCCGGACCGGGGTTGCCGCCGCGAGCCGAACCCGATCCCGCACCGATCCTGGGGTGTGCTCCCTCTCCCACATCTGTTCGTGGGAGAGGGTCGTCGTGCGCAGCACGCGGGGTGAGGGCGTCGCGTCCTACCCGACCTGCTTGCCGCCACGGAATACGCGCAGGCCCAGGCTGCCGCCGTGCAGCAGCAGACGCGCGTCCTGGGCGCCAAAGGTGCGCATCAGGTCCTGCATCATGGGCTCTTCGCCGGTCCACGGGTAGCCGTAGACCACGTCGAAGTCGTCCAGCGCGCGCCCGAGTTCCGGGTACGCCGAGTCGCCGGTGCCGATGGTGCCGATGCGCGCGTCGCCGCCGCCGCGGGGGCGCCAGCGATAGCTGTTGGGCAGAAAGCTTCCCGCCACGAACGTGGCCTTGGAACCGTGGCGCGCCGCCAGCCCGCGCGCCGTCTCCACGAGGCTGGCATCCAGCTCGATTCCGTACGCCTCGAACCCCAGCATGTCTGCCATGATGGTGATGACGCCCGTGGCCGAGCCCCACTCCAGGAACCGCTGTCCGGGCGCGCGTAGCGGCAGCAGCGCCCGCAGCACCTGCTCGTAATCCGCCGCTACGAACGGGTGAAAGTCCTGGGTGCGCACCTCCAGATCGAAGCGCTCCCAGATCTGCCATCCCTCGTCGATGAGCGCTGCCAGCCGGGTGCGCGTTTCGTCATCGAGCCCGGGCAGGTTCTCCAGCGTCCCGAGCCCGTCGTCTGCCTTTGCTGCGTGTGGAATCTTTCCCATCCGTGTTCGTCCCGTGCGCGAGAGCCAGCTTTTGGTGCTGCCCAGACCGTAATCGCGATTTCAAGTGCACATCGCGGTCCCGGCGGCAAACGTCGTCGCCAAGAAGAGCAAACACCCACTGCAGAACGCGGAGGACGCGGGGGTGGCGGAGGTACGCGGGGGAACAGATGGGGGATTCAAAAGGCATCCGCCACTTTCCTTTCATCCCTCCGTTTTTCCACTTCCTCCATTTCCCCCGCGACCTCCGCGCCCCCCGCGACCTCCGCGTGAGATGCCGTTTTCGCGAGTCCGGCGCTCAGAATCCGCCGGGGATGAGCACGAAAGGCGGCGAGCCCTCCGCGTTCCCCCGCTCCCTCCGCGTCCTCCGCGTTCCCGCCGTTGGTGTTGCCGTTGCGCACCTCACGGCACCGGTTGTCTGACCCGCGCGCGCCGCCTATACTCGCCGTCCGAGCAGAATCCCCGAGCCGAACAGGATCCACCGTGCCCGAACGCCGTCTTCCCCGCATCGCGATCACGTTGGGCGACCCGCGCGGCATTGGCCCGGAGGTGACCGCGGGCGCGCTGTCCGACCCGGAACTCGCATCCGCGGCGGATTACGTGCTCGTCGGCCCCCGCTCGCTGCTCCGCCCCGGCACGCAGGACGTCAGCGTAGGCGAGTGGAGCGCGGAGCAGGACGAGGCATCTGCGGGGCGGATCGCGGGCGAGGCCATCCGCCGCGCGGTGGAGATGGCGATGGTGGGAGAGGTGGATGCGCTCGTCACGGCACCCATCGAAAAGTACGCCTTTCGCGCCGGTGGATGGCACTATCCCGGTCACACGGAAATGCTCGGCGAGCTGTCCGGCGCGCCCGAGGTGGTGATGATGATGGCGGCGGAACGCACCGCGCTGGGCGGCCCGCTCCGCGTCGTGCTGGCCACCACGCACCTGGCGTTGCGCGACGTCCCCGCCGCGCTCTCCACGGATCTGCTCGTCCACCAGGCGACGATCACGGCGGAAGCGCTCACCCGGCAGTGGGGGATCGAGCGACCGCGCGTGGCCCTGTGCGCCGTCAATCCGCACGCATCGGACGGCGGGCTGTTCGGCGATGAGGAAGCGCGCATCGTCCAGCCCGCGCTGCAGCGGCTGCGCGAGGCGGGCGTCGACGCGTTCGGCCCCATTCCGGCGGACACGGTGTTCACGCGCGCCGTGCGCGGCGAGTTCGACGCCGTGATCGCGCCGTATCACGATGTCGGCATGGCGGCGTTCAAGACGGCCGCGTTCGGCGCGGGAGTGAACGTTACGCTGGGGCTTCCCTTCCCCCGCACCTCGCCGGACCACGGCACCGCGCTGGACATCGCCGGCACCGGCCGCGCCGATCCATCGTCCATGAAGGAGGCCGTGCGCCTCGCGATCCGTTTGAGCCGCACGCTTTGACAGCGGGCGGCCCGGGGACTAAATTGTTCCACTCTCCGGGCTTGCACCATTCGCTCTCCTCTCCCGCGGAAGTTTCTCGCGTGATCAGGCTAACATCCGTATACAAGGAGTACCCGCGCTCCGGCACGGCACTCCGCGACGTCACCCTGAACGTGGGCAAGGGTGAACTCGTGTTCCTGACGGGCCATTCCGGCGCCGGCAAGAGCACCGTCATGCGCCTCCTTCAGATGGCCGAGCTTCCTTCGGGCGGCGAGGTCCGCGTCTCCGGCTTTTCCTCCAAGCTCATCCGCCGCCGCGAAATTCCGCAGCTGCGCCGCAAGATCGGCGTGGTGTTTCAGGACTTTCGCCTGCTGCGCGACCGCACCGCGGAGGAAAACGTCGCCTTTGCGCTGGAAGTCACCGGCACCAAGCGCCCGCTGATCGGCCCGCGCGTCAACAAGCTGCTCACGCAGGTGGGGCTGGCGCACAAGGCGCGCGCGTACCCGGACGAGCTGTCCGGCGGCGAGCGCCAGCGCGTGGCCGTCGCGCGCGCTCTGGCCAACGAGCCGCTCGTCCTCCTCGCCGACGAACCGACCGGCAACCTGGACGAGTGGGCGGCCAAGGGCGTGTTCGAACTGTTCCGGGAAATCAACGCCATGGGGATGACCATCCTCATGGCCACCCACGACCTGGACCTGGTGCGCGCGCATCCGGAATACCGCGTGGTGGAGCTGTCGCAGGGCTCCGTGGTCTACGATTCGGCCGCCGCGGCGGTCGAGGCCGGGAGCGCCTGATGCCGTACGCCCTTCGCGAAGCGTTTTCCGCCATCCGGCGCACGCCGCTGCTCACGCTCCTTTCCGTCTTCGCCATCGCCTTTGCCCTGTTCGTCATCGGCCTGTTCGGGCTGACGGCGTTCAACATCCGCCGCGCCATCGAGCAGGTGGAGGAAAAGGTGGAGGTCATCGCCTATCTGAGCGACGCCACGACGGACGCGCAGCTCAAGCAGGCGCAGCGCGAACTGGCGGCCATCCCCGAGGTGCAGACGGTTCAGTACGTCACCAAGACCGAGGCGCTGGCCACGGCCATGGCGGAAATGGAGGAGTTCCGCGACGTCTACAACGATCTGGAGCAGAACCCCCTTCCCGCCTCGCTGGACGTGCGGATGAAGCCCGGCAACCGCGGCCCGGCGCAGGTGGAGCGCGTGGCCAAGCGGGTGCAGGCGTATCCGTTCATCGAAGACGTGCGCTTCGGGCGCGACTGGCTGGCGGCCATCTTCACCATCCGGCGCATCGCGGCCGGCGTGGCGATGGTGATCGGCGGAGCGTTCGCCATCGTCGCCGCCATCGTGATCGCCACGGCGGTGCGCATCACCGTCTTCGCGCGGCGCGAGGAGATCAGCATCATGCGCCTCGTCGGGGCGACGGACGGCTTTGTCCAGAGCCCGTTTCTGCTGGAGGGGATCGCGTCGGGGCTGATGGGTGGCCTTCTGGCGGCGGGGCTCACGTACGGCACCTACCGCCTGCTGAGCGACACCACCTTTCGCGTGGCGTGGATTCCGGGCGAGTGGATCGTGATGACCATCCTCGGCGGCACCCTCTTCGGCCTGCTCTCCAGCCTGTTCGCCGTCCGCCGCCACCTGTCCCAAGTCTGATGACGACCCACCGCCACCGCATCCGCCTCGCGCTCGGCGCGATCCTCCTGGCCGGCGCCGCCGCCGGGCCGTGGGTGGCGCGCGCGCAGCAGGACCCTTCGCGCGAGCTGAGCGAGAGCCAGCGCCGGCTGCAGCAGATCCGGCAGGAGCGCCAGCGGCTGCGCGGCGAGCTGGAGGGCATCCGCAGCCGCGTCGGCGACGTATCCGCCGAAATCCGCAACATCCAGCGCCAGCAGCAGGTGTCGTCGCAGCTTCTGAGCGAACTGAACACCCAGCTTTCCGTCACCACCCGGCAGATCGACTCCACCACGGCGGAGATGATCTGGACGGAGGCGGAACTGCAGGACAAGAAGACGCTGCTGAACCAGCGGCTGCGCGACATCTACAAGCGCGGACCGATGAGCTCGGCGCAGGTGCTGCTGAGCGCGCACTCGTTCGGCGAGCTGATCAACCGCTACAAGTACCTGCACCTGGTGGCCCGGCGCGACCGGCAGCTGGTGACGGAGGTGGCGGAGCTCGCCCGCGAGCTTCAGGTGCGCGAGCGCGAGCTGCGGCGCAGCCTGGCGGACGTGCAGTACCTGCAGAACGAGCGCGCGCAGGAAAGCGCCATGCTCAGCGACATGCGGCAGACCCGCGGGCAGACGCTCAGCAGCCTGCAGTCATCCGCGCGCTCGGCCAACGCGCGCCTCACCGCCCTCGCGCGCGATGAGCGCCGGCTGACGGGGCTGATGGCGGACCTGGAGCGCCGCCGCCGCGATGCCGACCGCCGGCGCGAAGCCGAGCGCCGCGCCGCGGCCGCCGCGCCCCGGACGCCCTCCGCCGCGGGCGCCCCCTCCGCGCCGCGCCCCGTGGAGCGCGCGGCCGCGTCCACCATGACGACGGCGGACCTGGGCGCGCTGGACTGGCCGGTGGGCGGGCGCGTGGTCTACAACTACGGGCGTGCCACGCAGGCCAACGGCACCACCATCCGCTACAACGGCATCGGCATCGGCGCCGCGGCGGGGTCGCCGGTGCGCGCCGTGGAGGGCGGCACGGTGGAGATGGCCGCGCCGTTCGAGGGGTACGGGCCGACCGTCGTCGTGAGCCACGGCGGCGGCTACTACTCGCTGTACCTGTACCTCAAGGACATCCAGGTGCGGCAGGGGCAGCAGATCGCCAAGGGCGCCGTGGTGGGCGCCGTGGGTGGCGAAGGCACGCCGGAGGGCGCGCACGTGGAGTTCCAGATCCGCGCGCCCGGCGGCGGCGCGGTGGACCCGCTCACCTGGCTGCGCCGCCGCGGCTGATCGTTCCGCACCATGCCCATCCCTCCCGTCTACGGCCACGCCGAGGCGCGCGCCATGCTCGCCTCGGCCGCGCGGCAGAACAACCTCGCGCAGTCGCTCCTCCTTCACGGCCCCGCCGGGATCGGCAAGGAGCGCGTGGGGATGTGGATCGCCCAGCGCGTCGTCTGCGAGCAGCCGGGCGCCGACGGCCCGTGCGGCGTCTGCAACTCGTGCCGGATGGTGGACCGGCTGGAGCACCCGGACGTCCACTGGTTCTTTCCCCTCCCCCGCCCCGACGCCGCCACGCCCGAGAAGCTGCGCGACAAGCTGGAGGAGGCGCGCGGCGTGGAACTGGTCGCCCGCCGCGGCGATCCGCTGCACGTTCCCCGGTATGAAAAGGCGCCCGCGTACTTCATGGGCACCATTCAGAACCTGCAGCGGCTGGCGGGGCTCAAGCCGTCGGTGGGGCGCCGCAAGGTGTTCGTGGTGGGCGACGCGGACCTGATGGTGCCGCAGGAGTCCAGCCCCGAAGCCGCGAACGCCTTTCTGAAGCTGCTGGAAGAGCCTCCGGCGGATACCACGCTGGTCCTGACCTCGTCCAACGCCGGCGCGCTGCTGCCCACGATCCGCTCGCGCGTGCTGCCCATCCGCATGAACCGGCTTTCGGTGGATGACGTGGCCGCGTACCTGGTGCGCGAGGCGAAGATGCCAGCGGACGAGGCGGCGTCGCTGGCGGGCGGATCGGAGGGCGCGATCGGGCGTGCGCTGCGGATGCTGCCCAGCGGTGGCGGATCGGGGAGCTACCAGAAGCAGCGCGAGGCCGGACGCGCCCTGCTGGCCGCCGCGCTGGCGGACAGCGAAGCGACGCGGTACGCCGCCGCGAACGGCGTGGCACCCGCGGGGGCGCGCGGCGACTTCACCGGCATTTTGGAAGCGCTGGCGCTCTGGCTGCGCGACCTGATGGCGGTGAGCGCGGGCGCGCCGGACTCCGTGGCCTACGCGCTGGCGGGGGAGCACGCCCAGCTGCGGGCGTGGGCGGAGCGCCGCGGCGTGGATGCGCGCGGAGTGGCCGCGGCCATCCTGCACGTGCAGGAGGCGCAGGACCTTGCGAGCGGCAACGTGAACCCGCAGCTGATCCTGGCCGGCCTGCTGCGCAACCTGCGCCGCGAGTTCACCCCGGCCTGACCGGCGGCTTCAGAGCGGCCCCCACCCGGGCCGGCACCACCGGCCCACCCTCCCCCAAAAAAGACTGGGGGAGGGTTGAGGCGGGCGGAGAGTTCGGCGCGAGCGGCGGAGTGAGCGCGGCGGTAAGTATCTGGAGCGAATGAATCCGCCGCTCAAACAGCGGTAAGCCCCGACACGACGCCCACAGGCGCCGTTCGGGGTTTCAACTGCATTGGGCACGCGAACAGAGGCTCGCGTTCCAGTCCGCGCAGGCGGACTTCGTGTTTTTCGAGCGCGGTTTCAACCGCCGGGCGACACCCTCGCCTCTGCCTCTGCGCGGTCCGGCGCGGAAGTCTCCGCCGCGAGCCTCCGCACCAGATTGTCCGGAGTGCACCAGACTGGTGTGTGCTCCCTCTCCCACATCTGTTCGTGGGAGAGGATCGTCGTGCGCAGCACGCGGGGTGAGGGCCCCCCGCCGACGGCCGGAACAACATCGAGAGCACGCACCCGACCGCTCCCGCGATCCGTCAGTTTCGTTGATCTCGTGCCGGGCACCCTTGCGCATGGACGCGCCGCACGCGCGCCGTCCGCGTCGCGTCCGAACGACACGGCGCATGCGGCGACATTGCCGCAGCAGGTCCAAGTCATTGCACCGCATCGATTTGGGCACTTGTGACAAAATCAGTCCCGGGCCGCTCTCCGTCTGCTCCGCGCGGGATAACGCAGCAGCAAAGCCGAAAACAAGCCGAAACCCTTCCGATCGCGTACCCGGACTCGCGCGCCCCAGCGTGGGGACACCACTCCCGCCACAGACGATGTCAACAAACTCCGGCTTCACGCACCTGGACGAGCAGGGCCGCCCTCGCATGGTGGACGTCGCCGAAAAAGCCGTCACCCGCCGTATCGCCGTGGCGGAAGGGCACATACGTACCTCGCCTGAGACGCTTTCCGCGATCGTGGAGGGGCGCACCGCGAAGGGAAACGTGCTCACGGTGGCGCAATTGGCTGGCATCATGGGAGCAAAACGCACGTCGGACCTCATCCCGCTCTGCCATCCCCTCCCCCTCACCTCGGTGGATGTGGAGATCGCTCCGGAGGCGGATGGAAGCGGGCTCAGGGTGACGGCAACCGCGAGGGTGGACGGCAAGACCGGGGTGGAGATGGAGGCCCTCACGGCGGTATCCTGCGCCCTGCTCACGGTTTATGACATGTGCAAGGCGCGCGACCGGGAAATGGTCATTGGCGGCATCCGGTTGCTGCGAAAAGAGGGCGGGCGCACGGGGACGTGGGAAGCGCCCGCGCGGGGCTAATCCGGCACACAGGTTGCCTTACAGGGTTCCGACTTGTGCAATGGAGACCCGCCCGATGCAATCCGTTATTCTGAAACTGCAGGCCGACGTCCAGGCCCGTAAGACACCGCGCCTGGACCTGTCACCCACGCTCAAGAACACCCTGATGGCCGGCGCGCTCTGCCTGTTCGCGTTCGCCATCGGCGCGCAGACGGCCAACAGCGCCGTCGCCGAACTCAGCGGGCTGGTGGGCACCACCTCGCCGGAGGGTGTGATCGAGCTGCAGAAGGTGGAGATCGACCGCCTGAAGCGCATTCACGAGGCGTCGTCCACCTACGGCATTCCCGCGGACCTCGCGGAGCGCATCGAAGACATTGCGCTGGCGGAGGGGATTGAGCCCCAGGTGGCGTTCGGGCTGGTGCGCGCGGAGAGCGAGTTCAACCGCCGCGCGGTGAGCCCCGTCGGCGCCGTGGGCCTGACGCAGCTGATGCCGTCCACCGCCAAGTACTTCAAGGCCGGCCTGGCGCGCGAAGACCTGTTCGACCGCGACACCAACCTGCGCATCGGCTTTCGCTACCTCAAGACGCTGATCGAGAAGTACGACGGCAACCTCAAGCTCGCGCTGCTGGCCTACAACCGCGGCCCGGACCGGGTTGACCAGCTGCTGGCGAACGGGGACGATCCCAACAACGGGTACGTAGAGATGGTGCTCGGCAAGCGCCGCCACCGCTGAGCCGTTCCCGCTCCTGACCGAAAGGCCCCGCGTGCATCGCGGGGCTTTTTTCGTTTTCCAGGCTGCCTCAACTGCCCTCACGCGGAGGCCGCGGGGGTCGCGGAGGTCGCGGGGAGGAACTGCAGGGGCAACAGAGATGGATAGAAAACAAAGAGGGGCGTGGAGATCGATCATCTCCACACCCCTCCGTTATGCTTTCTCTGCGTCTCTGCGGCTCTGCGTGAGGCTTTTCTGTTGCCGTCCCCGCGACCTCCGCGAACCCCCGCGGCCTCCGCGTGAGATCAGTTCAATCAGTCCCCCACGTGCGCCGCATCCTCTTCGGCGGGCTCGGCGGCCGGGCCCTGCGCGGGCTGCGGCGGATCGTCCGTGGCCACGGGAAGCGGAATCCCCTCTCCGGACACGAGACGCATGTCCAGCTTGGCGGGAAGCGTGAGGCAGAAGGTGCTTCCCTCGCCCACCTTGGACGTCACCGTCAGCGTGCCGCCCAGCAGGACGGCAAGGCGGCGCGAGATCGGCAGTCCCAAGCCCGTGCCCAGCTGCTGGTCCGGGTTGGACAGCTGCACGAACTCGTCAAAGATGCGGTCGAGGTCCTGCGGATCGATCCCGCGCCCCTGGTCCGAGACCTCCACGTGCAGCCCGCCATCTTCCGAACGCCGGCAGCGCACGGTGATGGGCTTGCCCTCGCCGAACTTGATGGCGTTGCTCAGCAGGTTCAGCAGAATCTGCCGCACCCGCCGCGGGTCCGTCGTGACCGTGGCGTCGCCCTCGCACTCCAGCGTGAGCGCCGAGCCGTGCTCGTCGGCCAGGGGACGCACGGTGACGAACAGGTCCTGCGCCAGCGCCGGAAAGGTCGCCGGCTGCACCTCCAGATCCACCTTGCCGGCTTCGATCTTGGACAGGTCCAGAATGTCGTTCACCAGTTCCAGCAGGTGCTTGGCCGCCGCGTTCGCCCGCTCGATGCCGCGCGCCTGCTCCGGCCGCAGCTCGCCGTAGATGCTGTCCAGCAGCAGCGAACTGTAGCCCAGAATGGCGTTGATGGGCGTGCGCAGTTCGTGGCTCATGCTGGCGTAGAAGCGGCTGCGCGACGCCATGGCGCTTTCCAGCTCGCGCTGGCGGGCCTGCAGCTGGTCGTTCAGCGACTTCAGCTCCGCCGAGGAGCGGGCCAGCGTTTCCGCCTGCCGGCGCAGCTCTTCTTCCGCCGCCTTGCGCTCCGACACGTCGCGCGCGATGACGGTGAAGACGCGCTCGTTCTCCAGCTGCAGGCAGCTGAGCGACGCCTCCAGCGGAAAGGTGCGCCCGTCCGCGCGAACGCCCACCAGAGCGTGCTCGCGCGGGCCGTCGTCCGCGCCCGGAGGCGTGCCGTCGCGCACGGAGCCCGCGCGCGTGGCGGCCGCGTTGCACAGCTCATCCAGCGGCGCGCCGCGGAACTCGGGCGCCAGCAGTTCATCCACCGGCATCCCCTGCGCGGTGGACGCCCGCCGCCCGAAGGTGCGCTCCGCCGCGGCGTTGAAGAGGGAGATGCGGCGGTCGTCGCCGAAGGTGACGATGGCCTCCATCGCCGAACCCACGATTTCCGCCAGCCGCGCCTCGGACTCCAGCAGCTCGGCGCGGTGGGCCAGCTGCACCTCGCGCAGCTCGCTTTCGCGCAGCCGCTTTTCCTGGTCCTGCAGCTGCTCGGTCTTCAGGTACAGATCAATGAAGACCGACACCTTGCTGCGCAGCACGTCCGGGTTGAAGGGCTTGAACATGTAGTCCACCGCCCCCACGGAGTAGCCGGTAAAGACGTACTCCTCGTCCTTGCTGATGGCCGTCAGAAAGATGATGGGCGTGCTGCGCGACCGCTCGCGGCTCTTGATGAGCTGCGCGGCCTCGAAGCCGTTCATCCCCGGCATCTGCACGTCCAGCAGGATGACGGCAAAGTCGTGCAGCAGCACCTGCCGCAGCGCCTCCTCGCCGGAGTTGGCGCGCACCAGGTCCTGCTCCAGCGGCTCCAGGATCGCCTCGAGCGCCATCAGGTTCTCGGGGCGGTCGTCCACCATGAGAATGCGGGCGCGCGGGCGCGGCTGCGGGGCGGGCACGGCTTCGGTGGTTCCCGTCATGCGTCGCGCGGCGGGCACGGGGGAACGCGGCGGCCGCGGATGCCGGCCAGGTGCGGCCCGATCTCCTCAAGCGTCAGCACGCACGCATCCGGCACCGCCTTGAGGGCGGACCGCGGCATCACCCGCACTTCGGCCGTCTCCGGGTCCTGCACCACGCAGTGGCCGCCGGCATCGGCGATCTGCCGCAGCCCGGCCGAGCCGTCCTGGTTGGCGCCCGTGAGCACCACGCCCACCGTGTCCATGCCATACGTTTCCGCGGCCGATTGAAACATCACGTCGATGGACGGCCGGCTGTAGCGCACCGGGTCATCCGTGGAAAGCGCGAAGGAGCCGTCATCCACCAGCAGGTGGTAGTCCGGCGGGCCGATGAACACGCCGGGCCCGATCTCCTGCTTGTCCATCACCTCCGTCACCGGCAGCGGCGTGCACTCCTGCAGCAGTTCGCACAGCAGCTCCGACTCCTTGGCGCGGTGCTGCACCACCACCACGGGCATGTCGAAGTCCGCGGGAAGCCCGGCGATCAGCGTGCGCAGCGCGTACAGCCCCCCCGCGGAGGCCCCCACCACCACCATGCGGTACCCGGCCTCGGACTCGCCGCTCACGCCGTTCTCCGGTAGATCTTTTCGCGCGTGTCCACCACCTCGTACTTGTCCTCGAAGTCGGTGAAGCGGAGAGTTTCCTTGTTGCCCAGCGCCAGCACGCCGCGGCGCGACAGGCTGTCGTAGAACAGGCGGTGCACGCGGTTCTGCAGCTTGCGGTCAAAGTAGATCATGACGTTGCGGCACACGATCACGTTGAACTCGCTGAAGGATCCGTCGGTCACCAGGTTGTGCTGGCTGAACACCACGTTGCGCGTAAGGGTGGTGTTGAACAGCGCCCCGTCGTACATGGCCGTGTAGTACTCGCTGAAGGAGCGCGTGCCGCCGGCCCGCAGGTAGTTCTGCGTGTACTCCTGCATCTTTTCCAGGGGAAAGATTCCCGCGCGCGCGCGCTGCAGCACGACCTCGTTGATGTCGGTGGCGTAGATGCGCGCGCGGTCGTACAGCCCTTCTTCCTCCAGCAGGATGGCCATGGAGTACACCTCTTCGCCCGTGGAGCACCCGGCGTGCCAGATGCGGATGAAGGGGTACGTGCGCAGGGTGGGCACCACCTTTTCGCGGAACGCGGCGTAGAAGCCCGGGTCGCGGTACATGGCGGTGACGTTGATGGACAGGTCCAGCAGCAGCTTCTCCATCAGGCTGGAGTCGTGCAGCACCCTGTCCTGCAGCTGGCTTACGCTGGCCAGCCCCTCCTGCGTAATGCGCTTCCAGATGCGCCGCTTGAGCGACGAGTACGCGTAGCTGCGGAAGTCGAAACCGTAGTGGCGGTACACGCCCTCCAGCAGCAGCTCCACCTCAATGCGCTCCACGTCGCGGTTGTACGCGGCGGGGGTGTCCGGCAGTTCCACCCGTTGGTTCGACACGGACCTTCGCTTCGGGACTTCCTTCGTTGCCGCGCGCGAGTCGCGCGGACCGTGCTCCCCGACAGAGGCAAGCCGCGTGCGAGAGCGGGTTTCCGCCCCCGCACGCTGAACACCTCAGTCCCAAGTGCCCAGTATCAAGTGCCCAGTACCAAGTGCCCAGTGCCCGGTCTCCAGTACTTGGCACTGGGCACTGGGCACTTGGTACTTTCCCCTGTCTATCTGTACAGCCACACCCGCATTAGCGACAGCAGCTGGTCCACGTCCACCGGCTTGGTGATGTAGTCCGACGCGCCGGAGGTGATCGACTTTTCCCGGTCGCCCTTCATCGCCTTGGCGGTCAGGGAGATGATGGGCAGGTTGGCAAAATCGGGCATGCCGCGAATGGCCTGCGTCGTTTCGTACCCGTCCATCTCGGGCATCATCACGTCCATCAGCACCAGGTCCACGTCCGGCTCGCGCTTCAGCAGCTCGATGGCGTCGCGGCCGTTCTCCGCGAACACCACGCGCATCCCCTGCTGCTCCAGCACGGAGGTGAGCGAGAAGATGTTGCGCACGTCGTCGTCCACCACCATCACCTTCTTGCCGCCGAATACGGTGTCGGTGCGGTGCAGCTGCTCCAGCATGCGCCGCTTCTCGTCCGGCAGGCTGCTTTCCACCCGGTGCAGGAAGAGCGCGGTCTCGTCCAGCAGCCGCTCGGGGCTCTTCACGTCCTTGATGATGATGCTTTCGGCGTACCGGCGCAGGCGCGTCTCTTCCTGCTGGCTCAGGTCCTTGCCCGTGTAGATGATGATGGGCAGGTCCTGCATTTCCGGATCGCTCTTGACCCGCTCCAGCAGGTCGAAGCCGCTTTCGCCATGCAGGCCCAGGTCCAGCACCATGCAGTCGAATCGCTTTTCCCGCAGCTGCGCCAGGGCGTCCTCGCCGGTGGGGACGGCCGTGATCTCCACGTCGTCCGCGCCGATGAGTTCGATGATGCTGCGGCGCTGCGTCTCGTCATCCTCCACCACCAGGAGCCGCTTGACGCCTTCCGAGAGGAACGCGTTGATGCGGTCGAACGCGCCGTCCAGCGCGTCCTTGCTGATGGGCTTTTCCAGGTAGCTCACCGCGCCCTGGCGCAGGCCGCGCTGCCGCTGCCCCGCCCCGCTGACGATGTGCACGGGAATGTGCCGCGTCTCGGGCGCGTGCTTCATGCGGTCCAGCACGGTCCACCCGTCGATGCCGGGCAGGTCGATGTCCAGCGTCACCGCGTCGGGCCGGTACTCCTGCACCAGCTCCAGCGCGCTTTCGCCGTCCAGTGCCACCAGCGCCTTGTACCCCTTTTCGCGCGCCATGTCCAGCAGAATGCGGGCGAAGGGCACGTCGTTTTCCACCACGAGCACCGCGCGGTCGCCCGGCTGAATGCTGGCGCGGTCGTCGTGGATCCCCGCGGACTGCGGATCGCGCGAGTAGCGGCGGCGCTCCTGCTCCTCCGCGTTCGCCTGCGGCCCGTGCGGCTGCGGAGACGCGGGGCGCTCCTGCGTACGCATGGGCGAGGGCGTCAGCGGCATGGTGCCCGTGAACATCCCGCGGTCCGACGGGCCGAAGGTGCTGTCGCCCCCGCCGCGGCCCGCATCCGGATCGCCCGGCCAGGTGATGGGGAGGAAGAGGGTGAAGGTGCTGCCCTTGCCCTCGTTGCTCTCCACCCGGATCTCGCCGCCCAGCAGGCGCGCGATCTCGCGGCTGATGCTGAGCCCCAGCCCGGTGCCGCCGTACTTGCGGCTCGTCGTCCCGTCCGCCTGCTGGAACGCCTCAAAGATCAGGCGCTGCTTGTCCGCCGGAATGCCGATGCCGGTGTCGGTGACCGCCATGGCCACCACCCCGTCCGCGTCGTTCAGCGCGGCGTTCATGAACCGCCGGCCCTTTTCCGCCTTGCGCATGGTGAGGGTGATGCCCCCCTCGTGCGTGAACTTGAAGGCGTTGCTCAGCAGGTTCTTCAGCACCTGCTGCAGTCGCTGGCCGTCGGTGTAGATGCTGGGCGGCAGCTCGGGGTCGATGTCGATGCGCAGCTCCAGCCCCTTCTGCTCGGCCACCGGGCGGAAGCTGCGGTCCACGTAGTTGGACACGTCGCGGAGCATGATGTCGCCCGCGTTCAGGTCCATCTTTCCCGCCTCCACCTTGCTCAGGTCGAGGACGTCGTTGATCAGGTTCAGCAGGTCCGTGCCCGAGGCCAGAATGGTCTGGGCGTACTCCACCTGCTTTTCCGTCAGGTTCTGGTCCTTGTTGTCGCTCAGCAGCTTGGCCAGGATCAGCAGCGAGTTGAGCGGCGTACGCAGTTCGTGGCTCATGTTCGCCAGGAACTCGCTCTTGTACTTGGACGAAAGCGCCAGCTGCTGCGCCTTTTCTTCCAGCTCGGCGCGGGCGGCCTCCACCTCGCGGTTCTTCTGCTCCACCTTGCGGTTCTGCTCGGCGAGCAGCGCCGCCTTTTCTTCCAGCTCCTCGTTGACCTGCTGCAGCTCTTCCTGCTGGTCGCGGAGCGCTTCTTCCGACGCCTTGAGCGTGCGGGCCTGCGCCTCGAGCTCGATGTTGGTGCGGCGCAGCTCCTCCTGCTGGGCCTGCAGCTCCTGCGACTGGCTCTGCAGCTCCTGTGTCAGGTTCTGCGACTGCTGCAGCAGCTCCTCGGTGCGCATGTTGGCGGTGATCATGTTGAGCACCACGCCCACGCTTTCCGTCAGCTGGTCCAGGAACACCTGGTGGATCTGGCTGAACGGAAGGAACGACGCCAGCTCGATCACGGCCTTGACGTCACCCTCAAAGAGGATGGGCAGCACCATGATGTTGCGCGGCGGCGCCTCGCCCAGCCCGGACGAGATGGTGATGTAGTCGTCCGGCACGCCGGTAAGGAGGATCGGCTTCTTTTCCAGCGCCGCCTGCCCGACGAGGCCTTCGCCCGGGCGGAAGCGGTTCGCCACGTTCTTGCGCGCCTTGTACGCGTAGCTGGCGATGAGCCGCAGGCTGAAGTCCTTGCCCTCGCCGTCCGCCAGGAAGAACGCGCCGTGGTGCGCGCCGACGAGGGGCGTAAGGTCGCTCATGATCAGGCGCGACACGCTTTCCAGGTCGCGCTGGCCCTGCATCATGCGGCTGAACTTGGCCAGGTTGGTCTTGAGCCAGTCCTGCTCCTGGTTGCGCTCCGTGGTCTCCTTGAGGTTGGAGATCATCTGGTTCACGGAGCGCTTCAGCTCGTCCAGCTCGCCCTTGGCCTCCACCGTGACCGTACGGGTGAGGTCGCCCTCCGTCACCGCGGTGGCCACGTCCTTGATGGCGCGCACCTGCGCCGTCAGCGAGTTGGCCATGGCGTTCACGTTTTCCGTCAGCGCGCGCCAGGTGCCGGCCGCGCCGGGCACTTCGGCCTGGCCGCCCAGCTTGCCCTCGGTGCCCACCTCTCGCGCCACGCGCGTCACTTCGTCGCCGAAGATGGAGAGGCGGTCCACCATCGCGTTGATCACGTCCTTGATCTGCAGGATCTCGCCCTGCGCCTCGACGGTGATCTTGCGCGTCAGGTCACCATCGGCGATGGCGGTGGCCACGGCGGATACGTCGCGCAGCTGCACCGTCAGGTTGCCGGCCAGCTGGTTCACGTTGTCCGTAAGGTCGCGCCACACGCCCGCGACGCCTTCCACCCGCGCCTGGCCGCCCAGCTTGCCCTCGGTGCCCACTTCCTTGGCGACTCGCGCGACTTCGGAGGCGAACGCGCTCAGCTGGTCCACCATCGTGTTGATGGTGTTCTTGAGCTGGAGCATCTCGCCCTTGACGTCCGCCGTGATCTTGCGGCTCAGGTCGCCCTTGGCCACCGCGGTGGTCACGTCGGCGATGTTCCGCACCTGGCCGGTCAGGTTGCCGGCCATGCTGTTCACGCTGTCGGTAAGGTCGCGCCACACGCCGGCGACGCCCTCCACCTTGGCCTGCCCGCCCAGCTTGCCTTCCGTGCCTACTTCCTTGGCCACGCGCGTCACCTCGGACGCAAATGCGCTCAGCTGGTCCACCATCGTGTTGACGGTGTTCTTGAGCTGAAGCATCTCGCCCTTGACGTCCGCCGTGATCTTGCGGCTCAGGTCGCCCTTGGCCACCGCGGTCGTCACGTCGGCGATGTTTCGCACCTGGTCGGTCAGGTTGGACGCCATGAAGTTCACGGAGTCCGTCAGGTCCTTCCAGGTTCCCGCCACGCCCGGCACGGCCGCCTGGCCGCCCAGCACGCCGTCCGTACCCACCTCTCGCGCCACGCGCGTTACTTCGCTGGCGAAGGTGCTGAGCTGGTCCACCATCGTGTTGATGGTGTTCTTCAGCTCCAGCATCTCGCCCTTCACGTCCACCGTGATCTTCTGGCTCAGGTCGCCGTTGGCCACCGCCGTCGTCACCTGCGCGATGTCTCGCACCTGCGACGTCAGGGACGAAGCCATGAAGTTCACCGCGTCGGTGAGGTCCTTCCACGTTCCGGCGACGCCGCCCACCTCGGCCTGGCCGCCCAGCACGCCTTCCGTACCCACCTCTCGCGCCACGCGCGTTACTTCGTCGGCAAAGACGGAGAGACGGTCGACCATGGAGTTGATGACCTCCTTGATCTGCAGAATCTCGCCCGCCGCCTCGACGGTGATCTTGCGCGTCAGGTCGCCGTCGGCGATGGCCGTAGCCACGGCGGACACGTCGCGCAGCTGCACCGTCAGGTTGCCGGCCAGCTGGTTCACGTTTTCCGTCAGGTCGCGCCACACGCCCGCGACGCCTTCCACGTTGGCCTGGCCGCCCAGCTTGCCTTCCGTGCCCACTTCCTTGGCCACGCGCGTCACTTCGGAGGCGAATGCGGAGAGCTGGTCCACCATCGTGTTGATGGTGTTCTTCAGCTCCAGCATCTCGCCCTTCACATCCACCGTGATCTTCTGGCTCAGGTCGCCGTTGGCCACCGCCGTCGTCACCTGCGCGATGTCGCGCACCTGCGAGGTGAGGGACGAGGCCATGAAGTTCACGCTGTCGGTGAGGTCCTTCCAGGTTCCCGCCACGCCCGGCACACCGGCCTGGCCGCCCAGGACGCCCTCGGTGCCCACCTCTCGCGCCACGCGCGTTACTTCGTCGCCGAAGATGGAGAGCCTGTCGACCATGGAGTTGATGACCTCCTTGATCTGCAGAATCTCGCCCGCCGCCTCGACGGTGATCTTGCGCGTCAGGTCGCCGTCCGCGATCGCGGTCGCCACCGCGGACACGTCGCGCAGCTGGACGGTCAGGTTGCCGGCCAGCTGGTTCACGTTGTCCGTCAGATCCCGCCACACGCCGGCCACACCTTCCACCCGCGCCTGGCCGCCGAGGCGTCCTTCCGTGCCCACTTCCTTGGCCACGCGCGTCACTTCGGAGGCGAAGGCGGAGAGCTGATCCACCATGCTGTTGATGGTGTTCTTCAGCTCCAGCATCTCGCCCTTCACATCCACCGTGATCTTCTGCGAAAGATCGCCGTTGGCCACCGCCGTGGTGACCAGGGCGATGTTCCGCACCTGGCCCGTCAGGTTGCTGGCCATGAAGTTCACGCTGTCCGTCAGGTCCTTCCACGTCCCGGCGACGTTGGGCACCTCTGCCTGGCCGCCCAGCACGCCTTCCGTACCCACCTCTCGCGCCACGCGCGTTACTTCGTCGGCAAAGACGGAGAGCCGGTCCACCATCGTGTTGATGGTGTTCTTGAGCTCCAGCATCTCGCCCTTGACGTCTACCGTGATCTTCTGGCTCAGGTCGCCGTTGGCGATGGCCGTCGCGACCAGGGCGATGTTTCGCACCTGGCCGGTCAGGTTGCTGGCCATGAAGTTCACGCTGTCCGTCAGGTCCTTCCACGTGCCGGCGACGTTGGGCACCTCGGCCTGGCCGCCCAGCACGCCCTCCGTGCCCACCTCTCGCGCCACGCGCGTCACTTCGTCGGCGAAGATGGAGAGCCTGTCGACCATGGAGTTGATGACCTCCTTGATCTGCAGAATCTCGCCCGCCGCCTCGACGGTGATCTTGCGCGTCAGGTCGCCGTCGGCGATCGCCGTGGCCACGGCGGACACGTCGCGCAGCTGCACGGTCAGGTTGCCGGCCAGCTGATTCACGTTGTCCGTCAGATCCCGCCACACGCCTGCCACGCCCTCGACTCGCGCCTGACCGCCCAGCTTGCCCTCGGTGCCCACTTCCTTGGCTACGCGCGTCACTTCGGAGGCGAAGGAGCTGAGCTGGTCCACCATCGTGTTGATGGTGTTCTTCAGCTCCAGCATCTCGCCCTTGACGTCCGTCGTGATCTTCTGGCTCAGGTCGCCGTTGGCGACGGCCGTGGTCACCTGGGCGATGTCGCGCACCTGGCCGGTGAGCGACGAGGCCATGAAGTTCACGGAATCCGTGAGATCCTTCCACGTTCCCGCCACGCCCGGCACCGCCGCCTGGCCGCCGAGCACGCCTTCGGTGCCCACCTCTCGCGCCACGCGCGTCACCTCATCCGCAAAGATCGACAGCCGGTCGACCATCGCGTTGATGACTTCCTTGATCTGCAGAATCTCGCCGGCCGCTTCGACGGTGATCTTGCGCGTCAGGTCGCCGTCGGCGATGGCCGTGGCCACCGCGGACACGTCGCGCAGCTGGACGGTCAGGTTGCCGGCCAGCTGGTTCACGTTGTCCGTCAGATCCCGCCACACACCGGCCACGCCTTCGACGCGCGCCTGGCCGCCGAGGCGTCCTTCCGTGCCCACTTCCTTGGCCACGCGCGTCACTTCGCTGGCGAATGCGGAAAGCTGGTCCACCATGCTGTTGATGGTGTTCTTCAGCTCCAGCATCTCGCCCTTCACATCCACCGTGATCTTCTGCGACAGGTCGCCGTTGGCGATGGCCGTGGCGACGAGCGCGATGTTTCGCACCTGGCCGGTCAGGTTCACGGCCATGAAGTTCACGCTGTCCGTCAGGTCCTTCCACGTGCCGGCGACGTTGGGCACTTCCGCCTGGCCGCCCAGCACGCCTTCCGTACCCACCTCTCGCGCCACGCGCGTCACTTCCGACGCGAACGCCGAAAGCTGGTCCACCATGGTGTTCACCGTGCTGGCGATGCGGAGGAACTCGCCCTGCACCGGCTTGCCGTCAATCTCCAGCGCCATCTTCTGCGACAGGTCGCCGCGCGCCACGGCGGTGATCACGCGCGCCACTTCCGTGGTGGGCGTGATCAGGTCGTTGATGAGCTGGTTGAGCGCGTTGATGGTGAGCGCCCACCCGCCGCCGATGGGTCCGATGGCGGCGCGGTCGTTCATCTGGCCCTGGCGGCCCACCGTGTTGGCGACGCGCTCGGCCTCGGCCGCGACCCGCTCGTTGAGCGAGGCGATGTCGTTGAAGGTGTCGGCGATCTCTTCCAGCAGCGGATCGCCGTAGACCTCGGGAAGCCGGATGCTGAAGTCGCCGCCCCGCATGGAGCGCAGAGCCAGCAGCAGACGGCGCAGCTCGCGGCGGTCATTTGCGGCCTGCTCGTCCTCCGCGCTCCCGCCGCCGCCACCTCCGCCCTGCCCGCCGCGGGAGGCGCCGCCGCCCCCGTTGCCGGCCGCGGCACCCGCGCCGGCGCGGCCCCGGCGCGATGCGGGAGCCTCGCTCTCCGCCGTGGCGCCGGTGCCGTTTCCGTCCGCGCCGGCACGCACGCGGCCACGCCGCATGGGAGGCGCGCCTCCGTCGCCGTCCGCCGGGGGAGTGGAGGGCGCGGGCACCGGTGCGGCGCCCGTGGGGCGTCGCGCGCCGCGGCGCGGTGCGGGCGCGGGGGATTCGCCGCCGCGGCCGGAGCCGCTGGCGGGAATCATGGGATCGTTGCGGTCGTCACCCTGAGGCACGGGCTCAGCTCCTGCGAGGCGGATCAGGACGGAATGCCGGGAGCCGGCGTGCACCCCTCGGGGCGCCGCCGGCAAATACTGCCGCGGTCTGGCCAGGCGCGCGTGAGCGGCCGGGCAGATTGCAAATCAAATGTTTGTACTGCGTCACAAGGACCCTGCACGCCCGCGTGGCCATCGGGCGGCCGCGGGCTGGCTGGGAACATGGGGCGGAGTTACGCAAAGAGCAAGCGGCCGGGCGGGACGCGGGCGATGCGCCATATCCCGTTGCGGATTCCGAGTTTCTGGCGGCGGTGGCGAGTGGCAGATGGCTGGAGGGTCCGGCAACTGCCTTCGCGCGGAGGACGCGGAGGACGCGGCGGTGGCGGAGGTTCGCGGGGGAACTGCATGGGGATGGCGGACGCGACGCGGTGTCCGTCCCGGGCGTCTGCGCGCGTGAGAGGCTGAAACGGCATCTCACGCGGAGGCCGCGGGGGTCGCGGAGGTCGCGGGGACTGCGGCGCATGCGGCTGGCTCGGAGCCGGCGGCGCAGTCCGCGCAGGCGGACTTTGTGTTTTTCGAGGCGCGGTTTCAACCGCCGGACGGAGGTCCGCGCATCGAGCCGCCTCTTCCCCCGCACCCATCATCCCCACGTGGCGCGATCCGTTTCTGTGGATCAGCGGCACGGGAAGGATGGATCAGGAGCGGACGGCGGCGCGGCGCTCGTTTTCGTCACGCATCCCCAGGAACTCGCCGATGGCGGCAAGGGATTCGATGTGGTCGCACAGGATCTTGAACGTCGCCATCAGCGGAACCGCCAGAAAGGCGCCCGGAATCCCCCAGATCCAGAACCAAAAGGTCAGCCCCACCAGCAGCGCAACCGGATTCAGCGCCAGCTTGTGCCCCATCAGCATGGGGCTTACGAAGTTGCCCTGGATGATGTTGATCACCAGAAACGCGCCCGGCACCAGCATCGCCTGCCCCACGGTGTCGTATACCGTGAGCGCCGCGATCGACAGCACGACGGTCATCGTCAGCGCGCCCAGGTAGGGGACGAACTCCAGAAGCGCCACCATCGCCCCCCACAGCAGCGGGCTGGGCATCCCCAGAATCCACATCGTCAGCGCCACGACGGCGCCTTCCGTGATGTTGACCGCGGCCGTCGTCAGCAGGTACGTGCTGATGGACGCCTCTGTCTTGCGCGCGATCTCCACCGCCTTGCGCTTGTCGCTGCGCGTGGGCAGCACCTTGATCAGCTTCTGCAGGAACAGGTCGCCCGCGGCAAGCAGAAAGTACAGCAGGATCAGGGTTTCCAGCGCCGCCGTCACAAAGCGCTGCGTGGTTCCGAAGATCCGTGAGATGATGCTTTCGCCCCGCACCACCACCTCCGGCGTCCGCGCCGCGCCCCCGCCCGCCACGCCGCCCGCCGCGTTCTGCACCTGCTCCGCCGTCTTGCTGGCCCGCTCCAGCGGCTTCAGCAGATCCTTCATCTTGTGCTGCGCGGTCTGCAGCGTCTGCGGCGCGCTGGCGGCCCAGCTCTGCACGGGATACGACAGCTCGTACCCCGCAAAGCTGACCGTCGCGAGCAAGCCCAGGATTACGATTCCCGCGCCCGCCGGCGGACGGATGCGCATCCTCGCCATCGCTCGCACCAGCGGGCTGAACAGAAAGCTGAGCAGAAAGGCGATGACGATCGGAAGCAGAAACGACCGCGCGAAGTACAGCGTGTAGAGCACGGCCAGCACCGCCAGCACGGTGATGCTGACGGAGTGGTTGAAGTGGCTTTCGATGGCGTGCCCCGTGGCGCCCAGGTCCGGCTGCTGGGCGTCGGCCGCGGCGGGCGTGCTGGTAGCCGCGGGGTCGACGTCCGGCGTCAGTACGGAGCCGGGCCCCGGCGCGGGCGGGCCGGCGCTCTCGGGGGCGGAATCCTGGTCGCGCGGCGGATGGGACGGCATGGCGTGTCTGCGGAGCGAGTGGGTGCTGCGGATCAACCCCGCCTGTGCACGAGTTGCGCCCCGCCTACCGCCGGATGGTCCACACCAGCGCCACCCCGCCGTCCCCGGTGGGAATGGGCGTGGTGGAAAGCAGCAGCCGGTCGATGCGGTTGCCGGGGTTCTGGTGATTGAAGTGCACGATCTTCCAGCCGCTGAACGTGCCGATGGCGGCGCCCGTCACCACGTCCGTGGCCCAGTGGCGCTGGTTGTACATCCGCGAAACGCCCACGAGCGTCGCCGCGCTGTACAGCACCACCGCGCCGGGAACGCGGTACTCCGGCGCCCAGTGCGCCAGCTCCGCGCTCGCCGCGGATGCGGCGGCAAAGGCGGTGGAGGTATGGCCGGACGGAAACGACCGGTGCTCGTCGTCCTTGAAGCCGCCCAGGAACTCCACGCCGTACGGATCGTCCGGCGAAATGGCCGGGCGCGCGCGGCCCACCAGGTTCTTGGTCACGCCCGTCACCACGTTGGCCATGACGATGGCCTCGGTCACGTGCAGGCCCGCATCCGCCAGGCCGGGCCGGTGCAGCAGGCGGCCGGTGGCATAGGTGCCCACGGACAGCAGCGGCGCGCCGGGAATGCCCAGCAGGCGGAACACGCTGGCGGTGCCGCTGAGCGCCTTGCGGCTCTGGTACGCGGGCTCCTGCAGGGCATCGTCCACCTCCCTGTCCAGCGGGGCCAGCAGCGCGGCGCCGGCCAGAAACCCGCCCGCTACGTACGCGTCGCGCCGGGTGAACAGGTGCTCGGAGCGGATGGAATCGCCGCGCTGGCGCTCGGGGGCGGGCGGCGGCGCGACCAGCGACTGGGCGCGCGCGGGCGCCGCGGCCATCACAGCCGCGGAGAACAGAACGACAAGACGCATGACAGCTAAGAGAGCAGGCGCGCCGCACGTGACGCGCGTGTGACAGATTCGATACATTGACCCGGAGCAAGACCTCTGCCGCGTCTCTTTCGATCGCATGCAGCGGCCTCCGCGAAAGCTCTCCCAAGCTGCGCTTGCTCCCGTCACAAAGAAAGACCGCTCTCCCGGCGCTGGCCGGGAGAGCGGTTGGATCGCGGACTCGCGCGCTACTGCTGGGACAGGGCGCGCCGCAGGTCGCGGACGGGGAACCCGCGCCGGGCCATGTCGTTCAGGATGATCTTCGCCTGCGGACTCTTGGCTTCCCCGCTCCGGTGCATGGCCCGCAGTGCCGCGGCGCCGTCCTCTCCCATTTCAGACAGGCGGGCGAGCGCCTGCGTGCGCCGGTCCCCGTTCGTGAACAGACCATGTATGGGATCGGTCCCGTTCAGGTCCGGCTCGGCGGCTACCGATCGTAGAAACCCCACCGCGGCGGCTCGGTCTGCCTGCTGCGGCATCTTGTCCAGAACCATGGACCGGAGACGCAAAGAATCACGCGACTGGTAGATGCGCCGAAGCCCCTCCACAATCGAAATCCGCTGACGCCAGCTGCCCGCGGTCCCGAAGTAGTTCGTCGCGTCCAGCCGAACGTTTGGATCATCGCTCTCCAGTGCCAGCCGCTGCAGCCCGTTCAGCAGCGAATCCCGGCGCGCCGGTGCAGCCGGCCTCTGCAGAATTCCCATCACCAGATCCGCGCCCCGGCTCACCAGAACCCGCTGACGCGCATCGCGCTTGAAGACCGAAAGGGTGCTGTCGACGGACACTGCGGGACTGGGCCTTACTTGCGCGGTCAGAGGAGCAGGGACGTAGGCACAGCAGAGCGCCAGCGCGAGAACGAAACGGAGAACTTCGGATGTGGTGTGCATCCTGTCCCGGACACAGCAAGTGGGCGAGAACCTCGTCGCCCGTCGATTGACGCTACTGCTGGGATAAGGCACGGCGCAGATCGCGAACGGGGAACCCGCGCCGGGCCATGTCGTCCAGGAGGATCTTCGCCTGCGGACTTCGCGCTTCGCCGCTCCGGTGCATGGCACGCAGCGCCGCCGCACCATCCTCTCCCATCTCGGACAGGCGAGCCAGTGCCTGTATGCGTAGATCGCCGTTCGAGAAGTATCCGTGCACCGGGTCCGGCCCGTTCGGGTCCGGCTCAGCCGCGACGGTCCGCAAGAACGCGGCTGCGGCGGCACGCTCCTGCTGAAGGGGCATCTTGTCCAAAACTGTCAATCGGACCAGCGGTCGCAACTGGTAGATGTGGCGAAGTTGTGCCACGACGGAACTACCTGCAATCATACCTCCTGCATCGCCCAAATAGCTGGTCGCATAGAGCTGAACGTTCATGTCCTCGCTTTCAAGCGCAAGCCGCTGCAGACCGTTCAGAATCGAATCGCGGTGCGCGGGCGACGATGACAGCCGCAGCATCTGCATCAACTCGCTTCGTGCCCGGCTGGGGATTACTCGCTCCCGCGCATCTCGCTCAAAAGCAGAAAGGATGCTGTCGACGGAACTGCTGCGACCTGAACGCTGCGCGGCCAAGGGTGCGCGGATGCATGCGCCGCAGAGCACCGACAGGAGAATGAGACGGATCATGATGGAGGATATGCGCATCAGGTCTCAGATTGTGTGAGGTCCCGACAGGACGAACCGGCCTTCGGCAGGGAGCCAACGCCAGGTCTGCCCCGACCAGTTGCCGGTAACAATGCTGCCGCCATCTGCGATGTCCCGAGTTGCCCGATCCGCAGTTGCCGCGACCCGGTAGAACTCCCGACGCACCTCGCTGATGAATTCATTGAGCGAGATCGTGTTCGTTCCAACAATCCGATCAAAGAGGATCATCGGGTCGTTTGCCGGATCGGCGACGGCGTTCCAGGCGGCGGAAAAGTGGCCGTTGTTCCCGTGGGACCCGCGGCCCTCGTGCGCGCGCAATCCCGCGATGTAGCCGTCCGCGTCGGCATGCATGCAGGTGTTGAACTCGTACCAGTTCGCCGTGGCTCTTCCGCACAGCGTCTGATGCGGATATAGCGAGGTCTGAATGAGGGGAACGCGGGGCGCCGAGGGAAACACGCCCAGGTTGTACGTGGACTCGCGGCGCAGGGAGAGCGATGCGCTGCTCACGTAATGCATTCCCCGGTTCGGTCCGCCCGGAACCGTCGACGCGATGAAACCGTCGCCTCCATCGTACGAGTCCGGCTGAATCTGCCGGCGCGTCGAAGAGCAATCGGTGGCACCGAGCGGCAGGTTGAGGCCCTCGATTGAATTGAAGGTCGGCGTGTAGTTGAGGCACTGCACGCCCGTGCCGTCCCTGTACTCGGAGACGGCACGGGTTGCCCACGTCCAGCCACGGTCCTGGACGGTCAACGTCCCCACCAGCACGGTACCGTCCCGCATGCGGACGGTCACATCCCCGCTCGCCACCACCGGGCCGGACCACTCGGTGTTCCCGCCCGGGCTCGCCACCGTGCTGGTACCATCGGTGAACGTCCACGAGATCACGTCCAGATCGCCCGCCGCGCTCACCAGGCAGCGAACCCGCTGGCCCCGCTGCACGGATGGGCACTGCACCCGCGGGACGGCCGGGCCGCAGTTCGCGCATCCCCCCGTACCTCCGGTGCCGCTGGAAGGAGAGCCGCTGTGGTCCGGATTGCAGACCGGTGCGTAGTCGCAAGGCGGCTCCTCCTCATCCACCGCCACGACGACGACGGGGTCCAGCACACACGGATTGCCGAACGAGTTGTCGATCACGCAGCCCATGACCGTCACGCCTGAGCCCGAGTCCGGCAGCGGGATCCGCAGCTGGCGCGCGACCTCGACCCTGGCCCGGGCGGTCGCGGGAATGATGCAATTGATGACTGCCCTGATCCTGCCGTCACGGGCGCGGGAGACAAACCGGAATGCCGTGACTTCGCCTTCGCGTGCCCGCAATCCGGGATCGAGCCGCAGCGCGAACCGGCTGTAAAGATAAGGGATGCTTCCCTTGGGATTCTCCACGCTGGCAAGACAGGCATGTGGCTCACCCGGGCTGGTGCTCCATCCCGGCCCGAGGTTCTGCAGTGCCCGGAGCGAGCGCGCGAACCCCGGCCCTGTCGCGCCCGGTTCAATCCGTCCCGCACTCGGCAGATCACTGCACGCTGCGGCGAGCATCCCGATCGCGGCGAGCACAATGCCAGCTCTCATCCGGCCTCCGTCACGATGTCTCGTCCACCGTCTCTGGACAGAGTAATACGGAGCAGAGCCACGTCCAAGAACTTTATGTCCCCTATCGAGCGCAGCCCAGGCCAGGCCGGCGGGAAGGCGGGGCGGGCAAAGAAGCTCCACCTAATCCCGTCGGTTCTCCCCGCGACCCCCGCGATTCCCGCGACCTCCGCGTGAGGGCAGTTTCTTCAATCCGCCACGCGCAGCCAGTCCAGCGGGTGCGCGGGGGCGTAGCGCTCCAGCAGTTCCGCCGTAACCGCGGGATCCGCAATCACCTGCGCGATCCCGGCCAGCGCGCGCAGGTGCTGCTCCGGGTGGTCTTCCGGGCTCAGCAGCAGCACGAACAGCCGCACGGGATGGGCGGCGCGCGGCAGCCGGATTCCCGCCCGGCTCACGCCCAGCACCACGCGCGGCTGCGGCAGCCCCCCGATGCGCGCGTGCGGCAGCGCGATGCCGGGGCGGATCTCCGTCGTCATGCGGCGCTCGGCGTCCACCAGGGTGCCCGCAAGCTCGCGCGCGTCCGCGGGCTCCAGCACGGAGGCCAGCATGCGCGCGTAAGCCTGCGTGTAGTCCGCCGTCTCCAGATCCACCACGCGGTCCGGCGCGAGCGCGTTCACCGCGGCTCCGGGCGCGTCCGCGGTGGGCACGGCGTCCGGCGGATACAGCGCCACAAAGTCCGCCGATACACTTTCCGCCACCTGCTCCGGCAGATGCCGCAGCCGCGGATGCCACGCAGGCCCGCCCCGCCGCGCGCTCACCAGCACCGTCAGGTCATCCGCCCGCGTCGATTCGCGCAGGGACGCGAGCAGCGACGGCCAGTCATCCGCCACCCGCCACTCCGCGGACATCGCGGGACGCGCCGCGCGCTGCGCCTCCACCAGCGGTTCGGGCGCGGCCTGCACCGTCAGCAGGGAGAGCGAGCCCCCCACGTCGGATGCAATGCGGTGCACCACGCCCAGCGCCTCCGCCAGCCCGGGGTGCCGCTCCAACCCCGGCGGTACGATCACCGTCAGCCGGGACGTGAGCTTGAGCGGATGACTGAGGCGCGCCACCACCATCATCTGCCGCGTCTGCTCCAGCAGCCGGTCCAGCACGGTGCCGAAGATGGCGAACGCGCCGCTGCGCCGTCCGTCCCAGCCGATCACGACCGTGGTGCTGCGCGTTTCCGCGATGCCGCGCACGATGCCGTCCGCCACGCTGCCGTCAACGCGCGTCACCGGCACGGCGCGCACCCCGGCGGACGCGGCCAGGTGCACCGCGTGGCTCAGCATCTGCTCCGCCTCCGCCACCCACGCCTCCGTGGCGTACCCCTCCTCCGGCGCCACCGTCAGCGGCAGCAGCGGCTCGTCGCTGTCCCCGCCGCGGATGGCGAACGCGAGCTCCATCAGCCCCTCCGCGCGTTTGGGATTGGCGAGCGGGATGAGGATCCGCCGTGGCGCCGCGTCCGCGTCGTACGGCCGCGCCCTTTCCCGTTCCGCCACGCGCGCGCCGAACCGCGCCACCGCCCACGGCCCGGCCAGGCAGGTGACCAGGATCATCAGCACCACGCCGTTGACCTCCGTCTCGTCCAGCAACCCGATCTCAAAGCCCACCAGCACGATGGCCAGCGTTCCCGCCGCGTGCGGCGCGGACAGGCCGAACATCGTCCACCCCTCGTCGCCGCTGTAGCCAAAGATCTTTGCCGCGATCCACGTGGCCAGCCACTTGGAAACGACGACCCCCGCCGTGAGCGCGACGGCGATGGTCCACGCCTTTGCCGTCGTGAGCGCGCGCACGTTCACCAGCATCCCCACGGAGAGCAGAAAAAAGGGGATGAAGACGGCGTTGCCCACGAAGTGGATGCGGTTCATCAGCGCGCCCTGCGCCGGGATCAGCCGGTTCAGCGCCAAGCCCGTGAGAAGTGCGCCGATGATGGGCTCCACCCCCGCGGAATGCGCCAGGTACGACACGGTGAACAGCGACGCGAGCACGAACACGAACTCCGCCCCGCCCTCCCCCACGCGGCGAAAGAACCAGCGCCCCAGCCGCGGCAGCGCCCACAGCACCACGGCCACGTAGATGATGAACGGCACCGCGAGCCGCACCCAGAATCCCAGGCTCATCCCGCTTTCCGCCGAGTTGGCGACCACCGCCAGCAGCAGCAGCGCCATGATGTCGGTGAGGATCGTTCCGCCCAGCGCCGTCGTCACCGCCTCGTTGCGCACGATCCCCAGCCGGCTGGCGATGGGAAACGCCAGCAGCGTGTGCGACGCGAAGGCGGACGCCACCAGCAGCGCGGACAGCAGGGAGTAGCCCAGCCCCAGTCCGACGGCCAGGCCCGCCGCGGCGGGGATGGCGAACGACAGCGCGCCGAAGACGATGCTGCGGTTGCGGTAGCGGTTGAACTCGTTCAGGTCCAGTTCCAGCCCCACCATCAGCATCAGGTACAGCAGGCCCACGGTGCCCAGCAGAATGATGGTGGGATCGCGCAGGAGCAGCCCGAAACCGTGCGGCCCCACCGCCGCGCCCGCGACGATGAGGCCGATGATTCCGGGAACGCGGAGTTTTTCGAACAGCAGGGGGACCACCAGAAAGATCACCGTCGCCAGCGCGACGATCAGGACGGGGTCGGAAAACGGAATGGTCGGTACCAGCGATGGAGATAAAGTCATCGAGCATCCGGTTGCGCCCGACGCGACGTGCACGCGGCGGGACGGCGGCCATGAGTTCGGTCGTCGAACCCGGTTTCTGCCTCAGGATGCGTGCCGCTCCGGGAACTACTCTGCGTGGGCGCGCCTCATTTGCGGCGTGAAAGGCCGGTTTCCGTGCATCGTCCCAATTGTGCAGACAGCGGTCACGCGGAGGGCGCGGAGGTTTTTACAGAGGGGTACGCGGGGAGTGTGGAGCGGAACCGGGCTCGCGCTCGCGACGCGGAGTCCGCTGAGAAACGGCAACGCTCACACAGAGTTAACAGAGTGGTTCTCCGTTGACTCTGTTGACTCTGTGTGATGCTGATCGGTTCAGTCGTGCGCGCCGGATACGCTGCGTTCGTAGACGGCCATCACCTGCTGGCGGGAAACGACGCCCAGAAGCCGCTCCGTCCCCGGCTCCACCACGGGGAGCGAGGCGATCCCGCGCGTCCCCATCCGCCGGATCACCGTCAGCAGCGTGTCCGACGGCGAAACCGTTTCGGCCGGCGCGGCGAGGTCCGCGGCCATCACCAGCCCGCCCACGGAGCCCGCCACGCCCATCAGCCGCGCCAGGTCCTGCACGGTGACCAGGCCCAGGCAGCGGCCATCCGCATCGACCACGGGCAGTTCCGTCTCATCCGCGCTCTCCAGCACGGCCAGCATCTCCGCCGGGCCGGCGTCCTCCCGCAGCGTGCGCGGCGCGCGGTCGTACAGCTCCGCGACGCGGTGGCGGGCCAGCACGCCCTCGTCCGCGCCGTGGTGAATGCGCTCGCCACGCCTTCGCAGCCATCCGCTGTACAGGTTGTCCGGCTCCAGCCATCGCGCCGCCGCGTATCCGATCACCGTCGTCAGCATAAGCGGCAGCATGATGGCGCTGTCCTGCGTCATCTCGAACACGATCAGGATTCCGGTGATGGGGGCGCCCGTCGACGCGGCCACCACGGCACCCATCCCCACCAGCGCATACGACTGCGGCTGAATGCCCATCCCCGGAAACAGCGCGGCCGCCGCCACCCCGAAGCCGCCGCCCGTGGCCGCGCCCAGGTACAGCGACGGGGTGAACACGCCCCCCGACGCGCCGCTGTTGAGCGTGATGGAGGTCGCCACGATCTTGCCGATCGCGAGAAGCGCCAGCGAGTACCACGCCATCTGCCCGAACACGTCCAGCCGCACGGCCAGGTGCCCGAAGCCCACCAGCCGCCCGCCGGACAGGTACACCATCCCGCCCACCAGCGCGCCGCCGATCCACGGAACCAGCGGCGCGGGAAGGGCCATCCGCTGCACCAGCCGCCCCACGCCGAAGTAGCAGCGGATGAACGAGGCCGACACGCCGCCCACCAGCAGGCCGAGCAGCGGATACAGCAGCACCACCTCGCGCACCAGCCCGTAGCCGTATTCCGCGGGGATGGGGAACGCCGGGTGATTGCCAAAGAACGCGCGCGACACCATCGCCCCGATCACGCTGCTGACGACCACGGCGGGGAACGCCGCCACCGCCAGCGAGCCCAGGATCTCCTCCAGCGCGAAGAAGGCGCCCGTCAGCGGCGCGTTGAACGCGGCGGAGATGCCGGCCGCCGCGCCCGCGGCCACCAGCACGCGGATGCGGCCGGGATCAAAGCGGAACGTCCGTCCCAGGAACGATCCCACCGCGGAGCCCAGCACGGCGACGGGCCCCTCGCTCCCCGCCGAGCCGCCGCACCCCAGCGTCACCGCGCTCGCCGCCGTCCGCGCCAGCGCGGGGCGAAAGGCGATGCGCCCGTCGCGCGCCACGGCGAGCTGCACGTCGGGCACGTTCATCCCCTCGTGCCCGCGGCCGATGCGCCGCATGATCCACCACGCCAGCGCAAAGCCCGCCCCGGTCACCAGCGGGCGGTACGCCAGAAAGGCGGAGCGCGGCCGGAAGCGCGCGGGAAGCGTGTAGAAGAGGGTGTACGCGGCGTCGATGAAGCCGTAGAACGCAATCACGCCCAGCGCGCTGGCCAGCCCCACCGCCGCCGCAAAGGCGAACAGGATGGTGTTCTCGCTCAGCCCCAGGGCGTTGAACCACTGGACGAACCGCTCCCACCCGGCCGCCAGCGCCTGCGCGCCCCGCCGCATCGTGCGCGCTCCCCGGCGCAGGCGCGCCCGCGCACGCAGTCGGCGGCGCGGGCGCGGAGCATCGTCCACCGGCACACTCATGCCGCGCGGTTCTTGTCGATGATGGCCACCAGAATGATCAGGAAGGCGAACAGCCGCAGGCCGTACACCCACGGCACCAGCGCCGGATCATCATCCACCAGCGCCAGCACGATCCGCTGGATGCACAGCAGCAGAAAGGATACGGAGAACAGGGCGAACAGGCGGTCGCGCGTGTCCCGGTGAAAGCGCAGAAAGAAGAGCGCGGCCACCAGGTATCCCATCGCCAGCGCGCCGGCGAACAGCAGCCTCAGCGTTTGTCCCATACCAGCCCGTAAAGAAGGCAGACGATCCCCAGCAGCGCCGGCAGCGTGCGCCAGACGGACAGGTCGAGCGTGGCGGGCGTGTGCGCGTCGATGATGAGCATGAGGTTGTTGAGCGCGAACCCCACGAAGCACAGGCCGCTCCACAGCAGCAGCGGAACGCGGCTGTTTCCGTAGCCGCGCAGCAGCAGCACGGCGCACGCGGCGCTGGTCAGGGCGCACAGCAGATACAGAGCCGTGGTCATCAGCCGTCCCTGCGCAGGCGGAACGCGTCGGCCATGCTCTGGGCCGAGCTCTTGGGCTTCTCGAAGATGCTCTGGATCACGGCGATGCGGTTGGCGGCGTACGCGGCCGCGAGTTCGTCCACGCGGCGGTCCAGCGCGGGCGTGGACGGGGCGTAGCGGTACGAGGGATTGGCCGCGCCGTCCGACGCGGCAAAGCCGGAGTGCACCAGCGACTCCAGCCGCAGCAGCGCGGCGGCCGGCACGGTGTACACCGCCGGGCTCAGCGCCTCGGCGGTATAGCTCTGCCCCGGGTTGCGGTGCAGATACAGCAGAATCTCCAGCAACTCGGCGGAGTCGACGTGCTCTCCAATCAGCTGGCGGACGGACTCCGGAAGCGGTGCGGCCACGAATCCAGTCTACGGATGAATCAAGTACCTGCGCGAAGATCGCGGCGCACGCAGGATCGGGGCCTTTCCAGCGTAGATCATGAAACGGTTTTCTCACGCAGAGCAGCAGAAGAGCAGAGAACGGCCGTTTCCTCTGCGCCTCTGCTGCTCTGCGTGATGCGCCATTTTTTGTGACCACCGCGGTCCCGCCGCCAGTGATCCGCGCACGGCACCACGCTTGCCACCCCCCGCCGCCCCTTCCGGCGCCACGTCCGGCGCGGCCGAGGGAAAGCAACCGTACTCAGGTGAGTACCCAGGGAGGACAGCATGAACGCGATCAGCACTTCACCCATCCGCACCTTCGCCGCCCTTTGCAGCGTGGCGGTACTCGGTCTCAGCACGACGGGCTGTATGGGCGGCACCGGAATGTCGCCCGCCATGACGCAGCAGGCTTCGGCGATGCACCACTTTGCCATGGCCGTGCACATGGGCGAGCTGGAGGAGGCGCAGCTCGCGCTTTCCAGGACACAGAACGCACAGGTGCGCGCCTTTGCCCAGCAGATGGTGAACGACCACACCATCGGCATGCACATGGAAGAGCAGATGGCGATGTCGATGCACATGGACGACATGGGCAACGGCTCCTCGATGTCGGGCCGCGCCTCGATGGTGGGCACCGGCACCACGACGACCGGCGGCGGCGACCCGCTTGCCGCCAACGGCGGTGCGACCCGCCAGACGGGCAGCAGCAGCAGCAGCGCTGGTAACGGCTCCGCGATGGCTGGCGGAATGCCGATGCCGATGGACCCCGAGCACATGCAGCGAATGCGGGCCGAACTCGCCAGCAACCCGGCCAGCCGCCCCGTAGTGGAAGACCACATGCGCGGCATGCAGATGCTGCAGGGGCTGAGCGGTGCGCAGTTCGACCAGGCGTACATGACGCGCCAGGTGGGCCTGCACCGCTACGCGCTGGAGCAGATGGACCGCATGATGAGCGAGGTGAACATGGGGATGGGCACGTCCGGCGGCACCATGGACCACGGCGCCATGACCAGCGGCGGCGCGGCTGGCGGGGGCAGCGCGATGAACGCCGGCGCCATCACCATGGGCACGCGCGAGGGGATGATGACCATGCACATGCAGGAGCGGCAGATGGTTGCCATGCACCTGCAGCAGGCGCAGCAGATCGTCTCCTCCATGCGCTGAGCCGCGCCGGGATTCCGGTTCCGCGGGATGATCATCAAAAGGGTTCCGGCCACGCGCCGGAACCCTTTTTTGTCCTCGATCCTCATCCGTGACCTCCGTGCATCCTCCGTGACCTCCGTGAGAAACGGCAGTTCCCCTACGCCGCCGTGGGGGGAAAGTTTGCACGAATTCTCACAGTCCGCGCGAGAAGATGCCCATCAACCCTCCCCCAGTCTGTTTTGGGGGAGGGTGGGCCGGTGGTGCCGGCCCGGGTGGGGGCCGCCCGTGAACTCCGCTCCTCGCACCCGCATCCTGCACCGCGTTGCAGTATGTCCCGTCATCAAAAGAAAAACGCACCGCGAGCACGGGGGCTCGCGGTGCGTTTCGTTCATCAGATCGAGCTGCGTCCGGACAGGATCCCGGAGCGCCGCGGAATCAGATCAGCGCGTGGTCCGGGCCGTCGCCAGCTGGCGGACCGCGGCGGACAGCATGCGGACGCGCTCCGGGTCGGCGGCGCGCGCCACGTCGCGGTCCAGCGAAGTGGCCAGCGTGTTGAGCGCCGTGCGCCGGGTCGCACCGGACATCCGCTCCGCGCGCGACAGGCTGGTGCGGATGGCCGTGAGCCGCGACGGCACCAGCGCGTTGCCGCGGGCCAGCTGGTCCACGTAGGCGCGGGCGACCACGAAGGCGGCCGGCCACTCCAGGCGCTGCTGGTTCTGCGGGTTGAACTCGCGGAACGTCACCAGCTTGGCCGCGTCGATCTCGTTCTGCGAAAGCATGTCGCTGGGCTTCAGCTGGAACACGTCCAGCCCGCGGCCGATCTCCGAGCCGTAGATGTTGCCGTTGTACCAGTACGACGACCAGTATCCGCCAATGAGCATCTGGTTGGCGTCCTGCGGCCCGCGGTCAAAGAACGCGATCTCCACCGGGCGCGCGCCATCCGTGAAGTCCACGATGGAAATGCCGCCCTGGTACCACGACTGCACCTGGATGTCGCGCCCCGGCACCGGAATCAGCGAGCCGTTGTGCGCCACGCAGTTTTCCAGCGCGGTCTGCGCCGCCGGAAGCTTGTAGTAGCCCACCTGCGTGAGCTTGCGGTTCGTCAGCGTAAAGATCGCGTCCGCGCCCCACTCCGGACGGTCGGTGTCGCGGCAGCGCGGCGCCGTTCCCCCGCCCCACTCGTCGCTGAACAGCACCTTGGTGCCGTCGTTGTTGAACGTAGCCGAGTGCCAGTAGGCGAAGTTGGGGTCGCTCACCTGGTCGATGCGCACCGGGTTGGCCGGGTCGCGGATGTCCATCAGAATGCCGTTGCCCGAGCACGCGCCCGCCGCCAGCCCCATCTGCGGATACACGGTGATGTCGTGGCACTGGTTGGTCTGCGCGGTTGTCTGCGTGCCCTCGCCGTGGTTGCCGCCCTGCCACAGCCCGGCCGGCGATCCCTCGGCGTTGGCGAACACGCGCGGCATGCTCACGATGCGCGCTTCCTGCGGGCGCGCCACCGGAACCTGAATGACTTCGATGCGGAAGTACGAGGTGTTGGGGTCCTCGCTGGGACGGCGCCCCGAGCAGCCCGCAAGCTCGCTGGGCGAGCGCACCTGGCTGGTGCCCGACACGTACACGTACAGGTTGGCGGGGTCGCGCGGGTCCGGCACCAGCGTGTGCGTGTGCGAGCCGCGGCAGGTCTGCACGCTGGCCACCTGGCGCGGGTTGCGCACGTCACTGATGTCAAAGATGCGCACGCCGCGGAAGCGCTCGGTGCTCACGGTGTCGCGCACGCCCTGCGCGCCGCAGTCCAGCCGGCCGCGCGTTTCTTCCACCGAGAGGAAGAGCAGGTTGCGGTAGACGGACACGTCGCCCTGGCCGCCCGGGCAGGCGATGGTGGCCACCACCGCCGGGGTGCGCGGGTTGCTGATGTCAAACACCTGCACGCCGTGGTAGCTGCCCATGAACAGCCGGTTGCCGCTGAACGCCATGTCGGAATTGGCGAACGCGAAGTCACCGTTGTTGGCGGGATTGGAGAATCCCGGCGCCTTGTTGTGGTGGCCCACCAGTTCCATGTTGCGCGCGGCCTCGCCGGCGTCCATGAAGCCGGCCTTGAGCCCCACGCGCGGGTCCGGCTGGCGGGGCGCCTGCGCGGCCGCGTCCGTCGCGCCCAGCAGGCCGGCGGCCAGCACCACGGGCCACACGCGCGCGGCCATGCCGCGCGGGCGCCGCGTCGTTGCTTCGGTGTTCATCGTGATTGTCTTGATGTGAGGTGGGGGGAAACTTCCGCGGCCGGCCCTGGAGGGAGCCGGTCAGCGCTGGCGAGGGCCGGCCGCCGGCCCGTTCTGCAGTTGGCGCATGCGCTCGATCTCCATGCGCTGGTCCGCGTCCACGTCCGACGCAAACTGGTACATCTCCGAATCCTGGGCCGCGCCCTGCGTGGCGAACAGCTGCGACACCATGGTCAGCGCGCCCTGGTGGTGGCGGATCATGTACTCCAGGAACAGGCGGTCGAACTCGGGGCCGGTTGCGGCGCTCAGGCGCGCCAGTTCGTCCGTAGTCAGCATGCCGGGCATCATGGCGTGGCCGGGCATGTCGTGCCCCGCGTGCGCCGACGGGTCCGGCGCGGCCTGCCCGCGGGCGCGCAGCCACCGCTGCATCCGCGCGATCTCCTCGTGCTGCGAGGCGTCGATGCGCTCGGCGATCAGGCGGACGTCGGGGCGGGTGGTGCGCTGCGGAACCAGCGCCGTCATCACCAGCGCCTGGGCGTGATGGCCGATCATCCCCTGCATGAACGCCACGTCCCCGCGGTTCACGCCCGACGAGTCCCCGCCCGCCGGCGTCGCCGTCGATGAGGCGCCGTGCATGTGGGCGTGGTCCTGCATGGCGGGCGCGGGCGCCGGCGTGGTCGTGGTGCCCGGCGAGGTGCCGCACGCCGCGAGCAGCGCCAGGCTCAGCGCGGCCGCGGACGGGATCCAGCGTGACGATCTCAGCATTCCGTCCGTGCTTCGCGTGTGGATACGTCTGATGCGCGGTATTCCGTATACCGCACAATGGCTCGCGCGCTGGTACCCCGCAAGAGCGTGCGAAAGGTCCCCGTTCTCCGCGCCTCTGCTCGCCGATGCGCTCCGGCGGATGGTCCGCCAGGCACCCGCAAACCGCCTGCTTGCGACCGCGCGCCGCACCGCTGAGCGCAACGACCTCCGCGGAGCTTCACGCCCACGGCGTCTCCCGAGAGGATGTTCGAATACGGTCTTCGGAGCCCACGCTGCCCGATGAAAACACGCACCACGCATCGCATCCCACGCATCACGCCCCAAGGCGTCATCCTGAGGGAGCGTGCGCCGTGCTCTCCTCAGCGCCGAGCTCTGCTCGACCGAAGGATCTAGCCTGCGCCAAGCCAACGTCGCGTTCCGCACCACAGTTTCTCACGCGGATTGCCTTCCTCACCGCACCTTGTGCGCGTCGGCTGTGGCGTGACACGTATTCAAGGACATCCGTGGCGGTGCCCATTGGGCTGTGGCTGGTGAAGCCTCACATCTGTTCGTGAGGCTTTCCGCTGTTGTCGCGGCAACTTCAGTGCTCCAGCATTCGCGACGTCCTTCCCCGCCCGATGCCCATCGAGGACAGATGACCCACCGCTGGCGAGCGGGCAAGTCCCGCCCTGCGCCACCTCGGTCAAAAGACGCGATCAGGTGGAGCGGTGGCGGATTCCGGCCTGCTCGAGCGGATTGGGTGCTCTCTCAAAAATGCGGATGAACTCAGCGCGGGCGCATCCGGCGGCGCCGTCCGCCGCTCCGCAGGGGAGGACAGATCAGACGTGCGCTGCGTTGGATGGTCCGCGTTTCACGCCACGTCCGTCCACGTCCAAAGGCCGGTGAACTCCCGCAGCCGCGGACGCTCCCCCGGCCCGATCTCGCGCGCCGTCTCCTCGCCAAAGAAGAACGTCACCAGTTCCTCCGCCGTGCGCCGGTCCGCGAACTCGTAATCCGTCTCCACGACGGATCGCGTGAAGCCGAACACGTCCTCCATCCGCCGGTAGTAGCGCTCCAGCCCCGGCGTGGGCGCGCCAGCGGACGGCGTTCCCGTCCCCAGTGTTTCCAGGATCACGGCCGTCCCGCCCGGGCGCAGGCAGCGGCGCATTTCCCCGATCGCGCGGTCGATCTCCGCCTCGGCGGAGGCCTCGTGCCAGTCGCAGAAGTGCCCGAACACCCACCCCGCGATCGCCACGTCCGCCCACCCGTCGCGCATCGGAAGCGCCCGCGCATCCGCCGTGCAGAACCCGATGGTCCGCGCCGCGCCAAGTCCGTTTTCCGCTACCCGCAGCATCGCCTCGGAGCCCTCCGTCGCAACGATCCGCGCCGAGTGCGGCAGCATGCGCGTCAGCCGCCCCGTCCCCGCGCCGACCTCCAGCACCCGCTCGCACCGTGGCGGGATCAGTTCGTTGATGATGCGCGGCAGGTTCCCCCGCCAGTCCTCCGCCCGCACCAGCCGGTCATACGCATCCGCCTGCTCGGCATAGATCTGATGATAGTCGACCATGTGATCCGTCGTTGTTCCGTTCGCGCGGGGGCCTGTCCCGCGATTCCGTCAGCGCTGCGGGCGGTACGGTGGATGGCGGGCCAGGATTGACGCACCTCACAGAAACGGACATCATATGCCCGTTCTGATTCCATCCCGCCCAACTTCCGTTCCGGAGAAAGCACGATGAAGAAGCTGTCGCTGACGCTTGAGTCGCTCACCGTGGAGTCGTTCGCCACCGACGCTTCCACCGGAGCGCGCGGCACCGTGGAAGGGCGCGATGGCACCACGTACGCCGACGAGAGCTGCAACGGAACCTGCATTAACACCTGCTATCCCGCCAGCTGTCTGTCGTGCGCGTTCACGTGCGAGCAGACCTGCAACGGCTGTGGCGGGAGCGGTGCGTACACCTGCGGCGGCAACACCTGCCAGGGAACGTGCGACTACGCCACCTGCGCCCAGCCGGAAACCTGCTGGCTGAACATCTGCTGATCCGGCGCGACGTATCTGGGGCTTTCGACGCCTTCCGCTGATGGCCGAAACAGAAAGGGTCCCCGTAAGACAACGTGCGAGGACCCTTTCCTGATGGCTCGACGCCTAGATGTAGCAGTTGTTGGTGGGAGCCGGTTCGTGGCAGACGCTGTGACAGCTGAGCTGGCAGGTGTACACGCACGACGCACACGTTTCCGCGCACGTGTTCCAGCACGTCTGCACGCAGCTGGCGCACGAGCCGTTGCACGACACGTAGTTGGTGCCGCAGTACCCCTGGTAGTCGCTCGCCGGCTCCTCCGGCGGAACCACGATGTGCGCGCGCACCGTTCCCGCACCGTCATCCACACCGGGAATGGCGAACGATTCCACCGAAAGCTGGTCGATGTTCAGGCGAAGCTTGCTCTTCATGGCATCCTCCAAGAGTCGATTGCCGCCACGCGCGACCGCGAGAACGGACAGGGTAGATCCATCATTTCGCCCCAGCAAACACGCATATATTACGCCGTTTTTGTCGATCGGGCAACGGCACCGCGGGACCCGCGGTAACGGCGCTGGCGGAATCTGTCCTGCCGGATGGCGGCCCGTGATTCTTTCGGGAGAGATTCGGTCCGCGTACAATGATGCGGAGAGGCCACCTTCCCCGTGCGCTCTCGATACCCCTTCCCACCCCGCGCGATGACTCTCCCCTCCCACGACGGGCCGATGCACCCGCCTGGCTCGGCGATGGCGGGAGATGAGCCGCGTGTGTCGCGCGAAGACGAGTGGCTGTGGGGATGGGATCGCACGCCGGGGATCGTTTCCGTGTGGGCGGAGCCCAGCGGCCGCGCCATCGTCTGGCGGCGGATTCCGGACACCGGCGCGCTCGTCCGCGAGGATGAGCGCTATCGGCCGTGGATTCTGCTGGACCGGATGGATGATCTGCACCATCTCGGTTCCCGCCTTGCCCGCGACGGCGGCGACGCTCCGTTCCGGTTCCGCGAGCTGGACGGCCCGGGCGCGCTCCGCTTCCTGGTTTCCGCCGAGGATGGAGCGGCGCTGGCCAACGCGGTGCTGCACGGCGCCTCCCGCCGCCTGAACCAGCAACTGCGCCATCTGCGCGACCTTGGCCCCGGCTCCGCCTTCGCGCTTCCGCCCGAGGAGCAGTACCTGGTGGCCACCGGGCGTACGTATTTTCGCGACCTCGCCTTCGATCAACTGCATCGCCTGCAGTTCGACCTGGAAACGACGGGGCTGGACGCCACGCGCAACCGCATCTTCATGGTGGCCGTGCTGGATGCGTCCGGCGCGCCGCACGTTCTGGAAGCGGACGGCGAGGGCGACGCGGCCGAGGCGGACCTCATCCGCCGGCTGGTGGCGCTGATTTGCGAGGCCGATCCGGACGTCATCGAGAACCATAACCTGCACGGGTTCGACCTCCCCTTTCTGGCCACGCGCGCGCGCAAACTCGGCGTGCCGCTCGCGCTGGGGCGGCTGGCGAAGCTGGGCCTGCGCGAGCGCGCGGCCCGGCGCGGCACCGCGCGCGGCGACGATCCCAGCCGCCGCGTGCGCTTCGTGGCGCCCGGCCGCGAGCTGATCGACACGATGGACGCGGTGATGCGCTACGATTTCTCCGCGCGCGAGCTGCCGGGGCACGGGCTCAAGGCCGTCGCCCGGCACTTGGGTGTCGCGGCGCCGGACCGCGAATACGTGCCCGGCGCGCAGATCCATACCATCTACCGCACCGACCCCGAGCGCATCCGCCGCTACGCCACGGACGACGTAGAGGAGGTCGCCGCCATCTCGCGCGTGCTGGGCGGCGCCGCGTTCGCGCTGGCCCGCATGGCGCCGCGCCGGTACGAGCGGCTGGCGGACGCCGGCCCCGCCACGGGCGTCATCGACCCGCTGCTCGTGCGCGCGTATCTGCGCGCGGGGGCGGCGCTTCCCGCGCACGCGCCCTGGGACGGCACCCCGCACAGCGGCGCCGCCCTGCACCTTTTTGCGACAGGCGTGGCCCGCCGCGTGGTGAAGGCCGACGTCGCCAGCCTGTACCCGTCGCTCATGCGCGCCTATCGCATCGGGCCGGCGCCGGACCACCTGGGCGCGCTGGTGGCGCTGGTGGACCGCCTGGTGGAGCAGCGGCTGGCGGCAAAGGCGAGCGGCCGCGCCGCGCCCCCCGGCTCCGCCGAGCGCCACACGCACGAGGCCATGTCCGCGGCCATGAAGCTGCTGGTCAACTCCGCGTACGGCTATCTGGCGGCGGGCGGCGGGCTTACGCGCTTTGCGGACGTGCACGCCGCCAACGAAGTCACCCGCCGCGGGCGCGAGACACTCAACTTCATGTGCCGCGAACTGGCTGCGCGGGGCGTAACCCTGCTGGAAGCGGACACGGACGGTGTGTACTTCGCCGTTCCGGAGGGCTGGACGGAGGCGGACGAGCGGCGCGTGGTGGCGGAGGTGGACGCCCTTCTGCCGCCACTGGTGCAACTGGAGTTCGACGGCCGGTACGCGGCGATGCTTTCGCACGAGCCCAAGAACTACGCGCTCCTGGGCTACGACGGCACGCTGCTGCTGCGCGGCGTCGCCTTTCGCTCCAGCCGGTCGGAGCCGTATGGCGAGGCGTTTCTGCGGCGCGCCCTCCCGCTCCTGTTCGCGGGCGACATCACCGGGTTGCGGGGCGAGTACCTGGCCACGCTGCGCGCCCTGCGCACGCGCGAACTGTCGACGTACGATGTATCGTCGCGCGTGCGGCTCACCAAGTCGCCTGAGCGGTACGCGGAAACCCGCGAGACGCGGCGCGAACTGGCGTACGAGGCGCTGCTCGCCAGCGGGCGCACCCGCTGGCGCGTGGGCGAGCGGGTGCGCGTGTACCGCACGCAGGGTGGCGGCGCGGGCGTGGTCGCGTCCACGGATGACGACACGGGCGGCGTCTCGGACCCGCGCGACTACGACGTAGACCACTATTCCCGCCTGCTGCGCGACACCTTTGCCGTGCGCCTCGCCCGCGCGCTGACGGCGGCCGACTTCGCGGAAGTGTTCGCGGCGGCGGACCAGCTTTCTCTCTTTGCGCCATCCACCGCGAGCATGCACACCGTCCTCGACTCACGCCCCGTCCCCGCCAGCACCGCTCCGTCCGCCGCGGCCATCACGTCATAGGAGAGTGCGTTCGAGAGGCGACGGTGAGCCGCAAGGCAAACCGTGGGTCATCCCCGTGCTGAGCCGCGGAGTGAGCGTTTTGCTCGCGTGTGGCGGGAGGTGAGTGGCGCTCAACAAAGTGCTTGGCGAACGCGGCGCGGACGATTAGACTGCGCGCTCCACGCTCGTTCCGCCGCCCCCAAAACGGAGACCCCGATGGCCCAGGACGAAGCTCCCACCGTATTGGACGGCGACGTGATCGTGCTCGCGGGGACGATGAAGGGCGCGTTCGTGCTCACGTCCGACCGCGAGCGGCGGGAGTGGCGGACGTACGGCCCGTACTTTCGCGGCGAGACTGTGTACTCGCTCGCGTTCGACCAGCGCGGCGGGCGGCGGCGCATTCTGGCGGGGACGCAGAGTTTTCACTGGGGGAGCGTGGTGCGCGCCAGCGACGACTTCGGCGCCACGTGGTCCGCGCCGGACCGCAAGAACGTCCGCTTTCCCGAGGATTCGGGGCTGGCGCTCAACAACATCTGGCAGCTGCATCCCGGGCCGGCCGCGGAGCCGGAGGTGATGTACGCCGGCGTGGAGCCCGCCGCGCTCTTCACCTCGCGCGACGCAGGCGAAACCTGGGCGCCCGTGGAGGGGCTGCTGAACCACGAGCACCGGCCGCGCTGGCAGCCGGGTGGCGGCGGGCTGTGCCTGCACACCATCGTCACGGATCCGGCGGATTCGGCGCGGATGGGCGTGGCCATCTCCACCGCCGGCTTTTACCGCACGGACGATGGCGGAAAAAGCTGGACGCCGCGCAACGCGGGCGTGCGCTGCGTCTTTCAGCCGGACCAGTATCCGGAATTCGGGCAGTGCGTGCACAAGGTCGTCAACCACCCGTCGCGGCCGGAGCGGCTGTTTCTGCAGAACCACTGGGGGCTGTACCGAAGCGACGACTGGGGCGACAGCTGGACGGACATCGCCAACGGCGTTCCATCGGACTTCGGCTTCGCCATGCAGATGCACCCGGCCGATCCCGACACCGTCTACATCATCCCGCTGGAATCCGACGAGTTCCGCTGCGTGCCTGAGGCCAGGATGCGCGTCTACCGCACGCGTGACGCGGGCGCCTCGTGGCAGCCGCTGACGGAGGGGCTCCCGCAGGAAAACGCGTACGAGACGGTGCTGCGCGATTCCATGACGTCGGACGGCGGCGCGCCCGCGGGCATCTACTTCGGGACGCGCAGCGGGCGGCTGTTCGGCTCGGCGGATGACGGCGACTCGTGGCGGGAACTCAGCGGTGTGCTGCCGCCCATTGTGTGCGTGCGCGCCGCCGTGGTGGGCGTATGAGCACGGCGGCGGTCCAGGCGGGCGCAATCACGTTCGAGCTTCCCGGCGCGCTGCGGCCGTACGCGGGCGGGCTCGCCACGGTGGCGTGCGAGGATGCGGGCACGACGGTGGGCGATGCGCTGCACACCCTGCACGCGCTCCACCCCGGCGTGGTGGAGCGCGTGCTGGACGAACCGGGCGATGTGCGGCGGCACGTGAACGTGTTTGTGGATGGCGAGAACATCCGCTTTCTGGATGGATTGCGGACGCCGCTTCCCGCCGCGGCCACCATCACCATCATCGCCGCCGTCAGCGGCGGCTGATGGTCATCATCGGATGACGGTGAAAGGTGTTCAGCGAATGAGGTGATCGCGATCAGCCGCGCGGTGGACCATCGGGTGCCGCGTGGGCGATTGGTCGAACGACCATCATCCATCATCAACAGTTCTGATCCGCGGAAGCACGCCACCGCGGCCGAGGGCGTACTCGCGTCAGGCAGATCGCGCGGTAGCGGCCACGAGAGAGCATCCTTCGCGGACGCGCACAGTACGCGAGAGTATCCTTTTCCGACGGTTCCAGCTAGATTGGATTCATCCATCGACCCACTCACGCTGGAGGAGCCATGAAGAAGATTCGCCTGGACGTCGCCGAACTCGAGGTTTCGTCGTTCACGACCGCGGAGTTCAACGAGCAGCGCGGAACGGTGCGCGGAAACAGCGGCTACACCTGCTACGCCACCGTCGCCGTCATCCGTACGCAGTGCGCCTACTACCCCGTCTCGTACTGGGGCGAGCAGACGTGCACGTGTCCCATGGTGCGCTACACCGATGACCCGCGCGACTGCCCGCCCATTCTGCAGCCCAATCCCACGATCGTGGACCCCACGTGCCCCGGCGTGACCGGCTGCTGATCCGCCGAATGCAGAAGCACGCCACCGATGCGGAGGCGTGCTTCTGTCATTCAGATCCCGTCATCAACGACTTCGTGCAGTCGCTGCGTACGGCACTCTGCCGGAGGTAATTCCTCCCGCGGATCGGGATCGCGGGCAGGGACCGCCGTGGGGCGGCCGTCCGCGCCCATGGCGACCAGGACGAACTCGCCGCGGCAGGCCAGGATGCGCTCGTCGCGGTCCATGAGCTCCACGTACATCTCCACGGGAATCGTCATGGAGGTGCGGCCCGTGGCGCTGATCCATGCCACCACCTCGGCGATGGAGCCTTCGGGAACGGGCTGCTTGAAGCTGATTTCGCTGGAGTGCACCGTCACCACCTTGGTGCGGCACCAGCGCGTGCCACAGATGAACGCGGCCTGGTCCATCCACGCCATTGCGGTACCGCCGAACAGCGTGTGGTAGTGGTTGGTGTGACTGGGAAACACGGAAAACACCATCCGCGTTTCGGCGGGAAGCATGGGCATGTGCAGATCGGGTTCAGGATCGGAAATGATCAGCCGCGCGGTCCTCACGAATGCGCGGAAGCGTCCTTTGCGGACGGTACCGGGTAGTTTGCGTTCATCCATCGCCCCACTCACGGAGGAGCCATGAAGAAGATTCGCCTGGACATCGCCGAGCTCGAGGTTTCGTCGTTCACCACCGCGGAACTGGCGGAGCAGCGCGGAACGGTGCGCGGCAACAGCGGTTACACCTGCTATCACACCGTCGCGCTGTACCGTACGGAGTGTGTGGATTACCCCATGTCGTACTGGGGCGAGGCGTCGTGCCCGTGCGAGCCGGTGGAGGACACGGACCCGAGCGTCTGCGGCATCCTGGACCTGCCCACCCTCACCGATCCCACGTGCCCCGGCGTCACCGGCTGCTGATCCGCCCCGGCGGTCGCGGTGCGGCGGGTGGATGGCGATCGCGCGCCATCCACCCGCTTTCGTTCATCAATCCCAGGAAAGCGCGGCGGACGACTGGTATTCCGTCACGGTCGTCTCAAAGAAGTTCTTTTCCTTTTTGAGGTCGATGGCCTCGCTCATCCACGGAAACGGGTTGGGCGAGCCGTAGCGTACGGGCAGGCCGATCCTTTCCAGCCGCCGGTCGGCAATGTGCTGCACGTAGTCGCGGAACAGGCCGGCGTTCAATCCCAGGATCCCGTGCGGCAGGCAGTCTTCCGCGTACGCGATCTCCAGTTCCACCGCGCGCTCGATCTTGGCGGACAAACGTGCGCGCAGTTCCGGCGTCCACACCCGCGGATTTTCCGCCACGATGCCGTTGATGAGGTCGATGCCAAAGTTCAGGTGCGTGCTTTCGTCGCGCAGAATGTACTGAAACTGCTGGCCGATTCCCGTCATCCGGTTCTGGCGGTGAAAGGAAAGCATCATCGCGAAGCCGGAGTAGAAGAAGATTCCCTCCATGATCACGTAGAAGCCCACCAGGTTCTCCACGAACTTCTGCGCGCCCTCCACCGTCTGCGTGTTGAAATCCGAGTCCATGAGCTCCGCCGTGAGCGCCATGTCGAACTCGTCCTTGCCCGCGATTGTGTTCACCTCGCGGTGCATGGTAAAGATTTCTTCCCCGTCCAGCCCCAGGCTTTCGACGATGTAGTGAAAGCAGTGCGTGTGAATGGCTTCTTCAAACGCCTGCCGCAGCAGGTATTGCCGGCATTCCGGGTTGGTGACGTGGCGGAAGATGGCAAGCACGATGTTGTTGGCCACCAGGCTTTCCGCCGTCGAGAAGAAGCCCAGGTTGCGCAGGATCACCCGCCGTTCGGCGGGGCTCAGGTCGCCGCCCTTCCACGTCGCAACGTCGCGCCCCATCGGCACTTCCTGCGGCTGCCAGTGGTTGCGGTTTCCGTTCAGGTAGTGCTCCCACGCCCAATGGTACTTGAGCGGCATGAGCTGGTTGACGTCCACGACGTCGGCGTTGATCAGGCGTTTTTCGGTCATTGGACGGGTCTGGAAGTGCGTGAGTGCTGGGTGCGTTAGTGCGTGAGTGCGAAAGATCAAAGGTTCAAGGGCGGCGGTTTTCGGCGGCTCGGTCGCGCAACCGGTTGCAGTCTCTGCCGATCCATGGAAATCCCGCCGTTCCTATTCCCTATCCCCTATTCCCTATTCCCTCACTGGCACGCTTCGCAATCCCCATCCAGGCTGCACGCCTCCGCCGGCAGCGGCGCCGGGTCGCTTCCCCGCTCCACGCGCACGTCGGACGAGGCGCTGACGGACTTCATCCACCGGGGCTGAAGTCCGCGCCGGTTCACGTCCACCGTGCTGGCCTCCACGCCGCCCGCGCCCACCGTGCGCAGGTAGTACGTGGTCTTGAGGCCGCATTCCCACGCCAGCATGTACATCTCGCTCAGGCGGCGGCCGCTGGGCCGGTCCAGGTACAGGTTCAGCGACTGCGCCATGTCGATCCACTTCTGCCGGCGCGCGGCGCAGCGGATCAGCCACTCGGCGTCGATCTCGAACGCGGTGCGGTAGCGGTCGCGCAGTTCCTGTGGTACGCGGGCGATCTCCTGCACCGAGCCGTCGTGGTACTTCAGGTCCTCCACCATCTCCGCGTCCCACAATCCCAGCGCGCGCAGATCGTCCACCAGGTGGCGGTTGATGACCGTAAAGTCGCCGGACAGGTTGCTCTTGGCGTACAGGTTCTTGTACGTGGGCTCGATGGACTGCGCGACGTCGCAGATGTTGCTGATCGTCGCCGTCGGCGCGATCGCCAGCATGTTGCTGTTGCGCATCCCGTGCGCGGCCACCGCGTTGCGCACCGGCGTCCAGTCCAGCCGCCCGCCGCGCGCCACGTCCACCGGAAGCCCGCGCTCCGCCTGCAGCAGATCGATGGTGTCGATGGGGAGCAGCCCGCGGTCCCACTTGCTGCCCGCGTAGCTCGCGTACGCCCCGCGTTCCGCCGCCAGCTCCGCCGAGCCCAGGATGGCGTGCCACGACACCAGTTCCATGCTCTCGTCCGCGAACTCCACGGCTTCGTCGGACGCGTAGGAGAGGCCCAGGCGGTGCAGCGCGTCCTGGAATCCCATGATCCCCAGGCCGACGGGACGGTGGCGCAGGTTGGCCGCCTCCGCCTCGGGAATGGGGTAGAGGTTGATGTCGATCACGTTGTCCAGCATGCGCACGGCAGTCCGAACGGTGGCGGCAAGTCGCTCCGCGTTCAGCCCCCCGGGCCCGGTGTGCGCGGCCAGGTTGATGCTGCCCAGGTTGCACACCGCCGCCTCGTCCCGGCTGGTGTTGAGCAGGATCTCGGTGCACAGGTTGGAGTTGTGGACGACGCCGGCGTGGTCCTGCGGCGAGCGCACGTTGGACGGGTCCTTCCACGTCAGCCAGGGATGCCCCGTTTCGAACAGCATGGAAAGCATCTTCCGCCACAGCTCGGACGCGCGCACCCGCTTGTGCAGCACAATCCGCCCGTCATCCGCCATCCGCTCGTACTCGGCGTAGCGGGTGTCGAAGGCGGCGCCGTACAGGTCGTGCAGGTCCGGCGTGTCGCTGGGGCTGAAGAGCGTCCACGGCCCGTCTTCGCGCACGCGCTTCATGAACAGGTCGGGAATCCAGTGCGCCGTGTGCATGTCGTGCGTACGGCGCCGGTCATCCCCCGTGTTCTTGCGCAGTTCCAGGAACTCTTCCAGGTCCAGGTGCCACGTTTCCAGGTAGGCGCAGATGGCGCCCTGCCGTTTGCCGCCCTGGTTGACCGCCACGGCGGTGTCGTTGGCCACCTTGAGGAAGGGGATCACGCCCTGGCTGCGGCCGTTGGTCCCGCGGATGCGCGAGCCCAGCGCGCGCACCGGCGTCCAGTCGTTGCCCAGCCCGCCACTCCACTTGCTGAGCAGGGCGTCGTCGCGGATGGCCTTGAAGATGTCGCCCAGGTCGTCCTGCACGCTGGTAAGAAAGCACGACGAAAGCTGCGGATGCCGCGTGCCGGCGTTGAACAGCGTGGGGGTGGATGAACAGAAGCGGAAGGTGGACAGCACGCCGTAGAATTCGATGGCGCGCTCCGTCCGCTCCGCCGCCTTTTCCGCCAGCGCGAGGCCCATGGCGACGCGCATCCAGAACCACTGCGGCAGCTCGAAGCGGGTGTCGGCGTCGTGCAGCAGGTAGCGGTCGTACAGCGTCTGCACGCCCATGAAGGCAAAGGCGCGGTCGCGCTCCGCCCGCAGTTCGCCCGCCAAGCACGGCACGTCAAACTCCAGCAGCGCCGGGTTCAGCAGCCCGGCGTCCACGCCGCGGCGCAGGTACGCGCCAAAGCGGGCGCCGTACAGCCGCTCCATGTCGTGCAGGGCCACGGGCGCGCCCAGCGCCTCGGCGTACACCTGCGTCAGCAGCAGCCGCGCGGCCAGGTACGCGTACTCCGGCTCGCGCTCCGTCCGCGCGCGGGCCGCCATCACCCCCGCCCTGCCGATCTCCTCGCGCGACACGCCGTCGTACAGGCCCGCCACCATGTCGCGGTACACGCCCTCCACGTCGACGGAAGGACCCAGCCCGGTGGCGGCTTCGGTGATGGCGGAGCGCAGAACGGCGCGGTCCAGCACCGACTCGCGCCCGTCCGCCTCGCGAATGCGGATGCGCCGCTCCGCCCGGCCGCGCGCCCGCGCCTCGCGATAGACGATAAAGCGCCGCGCGACGGAAAAGTGGCCGCCCGCCATCAGCTGCCGCTCCACTTCGTCCTGGATGCTTTCAATGCCGATGCGCTCGCCGCCCGCCGCTTCGATGGCGAGCGCGGCCTCGGCGCCGGTGGTCACGCGCTCCACCGCGTCGTCGATTTCCGAGTCGAGCGCGTCGGGATAGGGTACGCCGGCCTCGGCGCGGAACGCCATTTCCACGGCGTGCGCAATGCGGTCGCGATCGTACGGAACCAGCCGTCCGTCGCGTTTCTGAACGTGCGTAAAGCTTGTCGGGGAGCCGGCGGGAGTGCCGGGCGCGGGCGGGGCGAAGGGCAGAACGAGGTCGGTCACGGTCGCGGCTCCTGAACGGGGTGGCGGTCTCCCCTGTGGGAACGGTGCGCGGGCGTGCCCCCGCCCTCGCGGCGGGTGCGCGGATGGCGGAAAACACAAAGGCCCCAGGCGCAGTGCGCCCGGAGCCCGATGCGGCCCGGCGTGACGGAGAGGACGGCGGCGCTCCGCACCCGTATGGATGCGGCGGCCGCGTCACCCCTTCCTGCCGGGACGCTTCTTTCCCGTTCCCCTTCCCACGAGGGACACTACGGGCTCCGTGCTCTGGCAGGTCTTCTGGCTCGGGATTCATCCTCGGGAGAGCGCCTTCCCGCGGTTGCCCGCAGTGGCGTATATGCTCTCCGTCGTCCTCCCTCACAGCGGCGGGGCCGCCCCGGATTCGCACCGGGTTCCCTTTTCACGCACTCCGCGAGGAGTGCGACCAGACCACTATATCTTGTGGTCTGAGTATAGACGAGCACCACCTGTCCTGTCAAGCGCCTCGATTGTGCGTTCGCGGACGGGCGGAAGAGGCCCGCGGAATTCGCGGATTCAGGCGCTTGGGCAGCGCAGCCCGGTGCCTCAACAGACGCCGGGGGCGGCGGGCGCGGAATCAGGCGCTGATGCGCCAAGTGGCGCTGTGGTTTCTCGGGATTACCTGGCGCGCCGCCAGTGGCTAACGCCCCAGGGTATGTCATCCTGAGCGAGCGGCCATGCCGAACTTTCGGCTGCACGGTCATTTGCAGCGAGTCGAAGGATCTTGCCACATCGCCGGCCACGAGCACGTTGGTGCGAGTCTGAACCGATTCCCCACCTGCCGCGCGATCCGCATCCGCCGTGGCAAGATCCTTCTACTTCGCGCCATGGCTCGGGGTGGCGGAAAGTCTGGGGAGGCGCTTCGCTCAGGATGCCAGGTGGAGGGGCGTGACCTGGGGATGTGGCGGGAAGTGTGACGAGAGAGCGTTTCTAAACGATGATTCAGGAACAAGACAGAACGGCCGGAGAGCGGGTGCTCTCCGGCCGTTTTCGTCGCGTGGCCGCGCGCTACGAGACGCGGTAGCGGAGCCAGAGGAAGCCGCCTTCGCGCTGCTCGACGCCCTCCAGCGACAGGCGGTACGGCGTGCAATCCTCATCGTCGTCAAAGAGGGCGGGCGTGCCCATGCGCCCGTCCACCACCGGCGCCAGCAGCAGGCTCACCTCATCGATCAGCCCCGCGCGCAGCATCCCGCCGTTGATCCGCCCGCCGCCCTCCAGCATCAGCGTCTGCACCCCGAAGCCGGACGCGATCTTCCGCAGCGCGAGTGGCAGATCCACCTCCGCCGCGCCGGCGAGCAGGTACGACACACCGCGCTCCCGCAGAAACGCCAGGTACTCGTCCGACACGCGCTCTGTCAGGATGGCGACCACGTGATCGCCCTCGATGTCGCCGGACTCCCACGCCAGCCGCCCGCTCGCGTCGACGGCGAACACGAACGAATCGAACTCGCCCGGCGCGCGGAAATCGTCCCTCGCGCCGCCACCCGGGTGCTCGCGCGCGACCTCGGCATCGGACCGCAGGCCGCCGGCGAACGGCTCCATCGTCACGCGGCCGCAGATCCACCCGTCCGCGTCGTAGCTGGCGTGCACCTGCTCGTAATGCCGCCGCTCCTCCGGCGAAATCGGCCATCCATCCACCACGATGCGCCCGTCCACCGACGTCATCATGTGGCAGATGACACGCGGCCGCGAATCGGAATCCGCCATCACTGGTCCTTGCTGGGAAGAGTGGAGTTGTCGATGACGTACCGGAAGCGGGCTTCCTTCGCCACCACCTGCTCGAACGCCTCGTTGATCTGGTCGATGGGGATCACCTGCACGTCGGACGCGATGCCGTGCTCGGCGCAGAAGTCCAGCACCTCCTGCGTTTCGGCGATGCTGCCGATCATCGATCCCGCGATGCGGACGCGCGTCATGCTGACCGCGGCCAGGTCGATGGCTTCCTTTGGCGTAGGGACCAGCGTTCCGACCGTGACCAGCGTGCCATCGTGCTTCACCATCGACAGATACGGCTTCATGTCGAACGCTTCGGGGATGGTGGAAAGGATGAAGTCGAACGACGCGGCGTGCGCCTCCACCTGCTCCTTCTCGCTCATCACCACCACCTCGTCCGCGCCCAGCCGCAGCGCCTCGTCCCGCTTGTCCGCCGTCGTGGTGAGCGCCACCACCTTCTGCGCCCCGCGCGCCTTGGCAAGCTGCACGGCCATGTGCCCCAGGCCACCGATTCCCGCCACGCCCACGACATGTCCGGCGCCGATCTCCCAGTGCCGCAGCGGAGACCAGGTGGTCACGCCCGCGCACAGGATGGGCGCCGCCTTTTCCAGCGGGATCGCGTCGGGAATGCGCAGCACGAAGTGCTCGTTCACCACGATCTCGTCGGAGTAGCCGCCGAAGGTGATCTCGCCCGTCTTTTCGTCCACCGCGTTGTAGGTAAAGACGGCGGGCGGGTTCTGGTACTGCTCGTCCGGCTTGCCACGCTGGTCCTCGGCGCCCCAGTAGATCATGCAGCCCACGCCCACGCGGTCACCCACGGCGTGCGCGCGCACCTCGCCGCCCACTTCCGCCACGATGCCCACGATCTCGTGGCCGGGCATCCAGGGGTAGTGGGTGGCCAGCGGTCCGCCCCACTCGTCGCGCGCCTGGTGGATGTCGGAACGGCACACCCCGCAGAACCTGATCTGGATGCGTACGTCCTGCGGCCCCACGGGGTTGCGGTCGAACGCATACGGGCGAAGGGGCTTCCTGGGTCCCTTGGTGGCGTAGCCGATGTTGGCTGGCATGTGATCAGATCAGGCGCGCGGGTGATTGAACAAAGCTTCGATTGCCGGCCGCGACCACCGCACGCGCAATGCCCGCGCGCGCACAGTCCCGATCACCGGTCCACCATGGCCGCCTGGCGCTCGTTGTAGCGCGGGCCCGACACCTTATCCGGCGCGAGCGCGGCATCCAGCGCCGCCATCTCGTCCGCGGAGAGCGACACGTCCGCGGCGGCCACGTTCTCCTCCAGGTACGCGCGGCGCTTGGTGCCGGGGATGGGCGCGATGTCCGGCCCCTTGTGCAGCAGCCACGCGAGGGCGATCTGCCCCGCCGTCACGCCCTTGTTTGCCGCCACCTCGCGGACGGCGGAGGCGGCGCGCACGTTGGCCTCGAAGTTTTCGCCTTGGTAGCGCGGATCGTTGTGCCGAAAGTCGCTCGGCAGATACTCTTCCGCGCGCTTGACGGCGCCCGTCAGAAAGCCGCGGCCCAGCGGCGCGAACGGCACCAGCCCAATCCCCAACTCGCGCAGCAGCGGGATGATGCGCGGCTCCAGGTTGCGCTCCCAGAGCGAGTATTCGCTCTGCAGCGCGGAGATGGGGTGCACCGCGTGCGCGCGGCGGATGGTCCCCTCGCCCGCCTCGGACAGCCCCAGAAAGCGCACCTTTCCCTCGCGGACCAGCTCGCCCATCGTCCCCACCACGTCCTCGATGGGGACCGCGGGATCCACACGGTGCTGGTAGAGAAGGTCGATGTAGTCCGTCCCCAGCCGCCGCAGCGAGCCTTCCACCACCTCGCGCACGTGCTCCGGCCGGCTGTCGACACCGGCGATGGCGTTCCGTTCATCGAACCGGAAGCCGAACTTGGTGGCGATCACCACCCTGTCGCGCGAGCCCGGCAGTTCCCGCAGCGCGCGGCCCAGCAGTTCCTCGTTCTTCCACGGCCCGTACGCCTCAGCCGTGTCCAGAAAGGTGCAGCCGAGTTCGATGGATCGGTGGATGGTGGCGATGGATTCGGCTTCGTCGCGCTCCTCGGCGGTGCCGTACGCCTGGCTCATCCCCATCAGTCCGAGGCCGAGGGCGGATACGTTCAGCCCCTGCGTGCCCAGGGTGCGGGTGTTCAGCATGTCTGATTCCGTGTTGCGGGTTCGATCGAAAGACGTCACCGGGAGCCCGGTCCGGCCCCGTACTCGTCATCGCTGACGTGCTCCATCCACTCCACCGCCCTGCCGTCCAGCGCTTCCTGAATGGCGATGTGCGTCATGGCCGTGGTGGCGGCCGCGCCGTGCCAGTGCTTTTCGCCCGGCGCAAACTGTACGACGTCACCGGGGCGGATTTCCTCCACCGGACCGCCCTCGCGCTGGGCCAGCCCGCACCCCGCCGTGACGACCAGCGTCTGCCCCAGCGGATGCGTGTGCCATGCCGTGCGCGCCCCGGGCTCGAAGGTGACGGCGTTGCCCGCCGCCCGCGCCGGTTCGCTGGCCGCGAACAGCGGATCGATGCGCACCGTCCCCGTGAACCAGTCCGCCGGTCCCTTTGCGGACGGCTGTGAGCCCGCTCGCTTGATCTCCATCGTACGTCTCCCGCCGTTGATGATGTGCCGCCGCGTACCGGATGCGCCGCAACGGTGCACATCCCGTACAGCACGCCCGGGGCCGGGCCGATCGCCCGCACCTCGTTGTCGCGAAAGGTATCCCGAGGGTGCCGGCGGATAAACGAGGCACAGGTTCTCAGGGTGATAAGCGGTGCTTCGCAATGCGCGGCGGCCCGAAAACCGAGCCGACCGGGATTGACAATCCACCCGTCTTTTCCCTATCCTATAACGACACGATTCACCACACTGAACCAGGAGGACACCATGCGGATGAATCTGGATCTGGAAAAGCTGGAAGTGGAAACGACGGTCATGCAGCCGGAGTTCGGCGATCCGGCCGGCATGGTAGGGGCCGACGGCGTGTACGCGGCATCGATCCTGTACAACACGCAGACACGCCCCATCGAGCGCCCCAACACCTATTCCTCGCCGTGCGTGGCCTGAGCCGCTGACCCGGCACCGGACGGAGCAAGCACGACGGCCCCGGCGAGATCTTCTCGCCGGGGCCGTCGTCGTCCAGCGACGCCGTACTCGCCGGGGGATTGGCGGCAGAACGCGTAGACGCATAGTTTCCGTCCGCTTCTGCTGCACGACCTCCGCCGTCCATCCCCGGGCGGCGGACTCGATCTCCCCACCGAACACATACGCCCATGCGCACACGCCACCTCGCCCTGCTGCTGCTTCCGCTGTTCGCCGCCGCCGTCCTGCCGCGCACCGCGCTTGCCCAGACGACGCCCGCCGCGGCCGGCACCGGCGCGCGCGAAACCACGGAGCAGGAGCGCGGCGCCGTGCTCGCCGCCGTCCATGGCTTTACGGACGCGCTGCGGATGAAGGACACCGTCGCCATGCATCAGTACGTGGACTCGCTCACGCGCATCACGCTGCTGCGGCCCACGCGCGAGGGCGCGACGCGGGTGGTGGTGCTGACGGGCGCGGAATTCATTCGCGTGGCCACGCGCGCCGACCAGCCCGGCATCGACGAGCCGCTGCGCAACGAGGTGGTGCACGTGAGCGGCGACCTGGCCATGGTGTGGGCCGAGTACCAGGTGCGCCGCGACGGCGCCGTTACGCACTGCGGATACGACGCGTTCCACCTTGCCCGCCGCGGCGGAAGCTGGAAGCTGCTGAACGTGAGCGACACGTATCAGCAGACCGGCTGCGGCCCCGCCTGGCCCCGCTGAGCCACGTCCATCGGGCGGCAGCCCGCTCGACCCGCTGAGCCTCAGGCAGTAAGTTGGAGGCGCCAACGGCCCGGCGAAGCGATCGCCGGGCCGTTGAGGTCGCGGGGAACAATCTCTGTGGTTCAAGCGGCTGCTAGCTGGTTCCGCTTTACTCATGCTTTGAAATAGATTGCCACAGTACAGGGATGAGAGGGTCGAAAAGTCTAGTGCCCTGCTCTGGGCGACATGCACCGACAGGATGCAATGATTGATCGGATCGAAGCTGAACAGCTATTCGTCGCTAATCTCCACACGATCGAACGAGCTATCGGTCTGCTTGGAAGACGTGCAGGGCTTGATTTCGACGAGACTGACGATGTTGGCTCTTGGATTAAAACCCGCTTGATTGCGGATGAATACGCCGTTTTCCGGCATTGGCGAGGTAATAGTGCGTTTGCTGTTTTCCTTATGGTAGCCGTTTCTCGGCTGTTCCAAGAATATCAACGGATCAACAGCGGGAGATGGAGGCCTTCCGCCGTTGCTTTGCGCTTAGGTTCGGTGGCTGTTCGATTGGAACGGCTCATCTATGCTCACGGCTACACTCTTCCTGAAGCCATTAGTAGGCTACAGCACTCGGAACCAGATCTCCCGGAGGAGCGGGAACTTGTCCGTTTGGCATCTCTGCTTCCGGACCGGCAACCGCTACGGCAACCGCTACGGCCAACGCTGTTACCCCTGAACACGGAGCACCTTTCCGGCAGAACTTCAGCCGATGACGCTCTCATCTCTAAAGAGGACCGAGATGAACAAGCGCGAGTTGTGGAAGCGCTACAACGAGCGTTGACGTTGCTGGACCCCGAAGACTCTGTGATACTGCAGATGAGGTTGCTCCGGGGCTTTTCCATACCCGACATAGCCCGTGTACTCGGGGTCGAGCCCAAGCCACTGTACCGCCGGATAGAGCGCCTGATTTCGGCATTACGACCAGAATTGGAGCGTGCCGGGATCACATCGAGAGACGTAGCAGGCTTGATTGAGGCCGAGCTATGATGGCACTAACTACCCATTGGCCATCTTCTCTGTCGATTCCCTCGTGTGCGATTCTCTTCGGAGTTGTAAAGATCGTGGGATTGAGAAGATGAACATCCATCCTATTGATGATGAGCGACTGGCCGCCTTGATCACTGGCGACTTGCCAGATGAAGAGCGTGCAGAGGTCATACGTCAACTTGCCTTCTCTCCGGATGATCTCGACGTCCTCGCGGCTGCTGCCTCCGCCCGCTTGAATCCGTTTAGTCCTACTCGGCCGATTTCGCCTGGGATGTTTATCGGACGTCAAGAGGAACTGACAAGGATGATAGAGGCATTAGTCCACACGCGTTCTGGTCAACCACGGAATTTCTTGGTGGTCGGTGAGCGCGGTTTCGGCAAATCATCCTTATTGTTCTACCTTAAAGCACTCGCAGAAGGCAGGGTTTCGAAGGGCTTCAGCTATCTTGTGATAGACACGGACGTTGATTCTTCGACTACGCAAACAGCACTTCTATCTAAGATCATCTTGGGATTGGAGAAGAAACTCACAGAATCAGAAAAAACGCGAGCATTTCTAGCTGATCTTTGGGCCCTCGTCCGTCGCATTGAGGTTGCGGGGGTAAGTATTCGAGATCCTTCACATCAGGAAGATCTTATTGCGAACGAGAGGTTTGCTTACAAACTAGCGGAGACAATCCAAGCCCTTACGGACCCGGACCAGCGCCTTCGTGCACACTACGATGGTGTCCTCCTCCTCATCGACGAAGCTGAGAACTCGTCGCCTGAGCTACGACTTGGGTCATTTTTGAAACTGTTACTGGGGCGTCTGGACAGCCTTGGCTGCAGGCATTTCATGATTGGAGTCGCTGGGCTACCTGAAATGCTTCCCATCCTCAGGAATAGCCACCCAGCTGCTTTGGGTCTATTCGAGATTATTCATCTGCAGAGATTAAAGGATTGGGAAAGCACGGTCATTATCGATAAGACTTTGGAGGAAGGGAATAGGGAGAATGGCCGTCGAACGCTGATTACTGCATCAGCTCGGCTTAGAATCGTCCGGATGGCTCAAGGTATACCTCATCTTCTTCAACGTTTCGCTCACGCCGCGTTTGACGTAGATGAGGACTACTTTATCGACGACGAGGATGTCCAAGACGGCACATATAACGAGAATGGCGCTTTAGCCACGTTGGGCATTCGTTATGGTTGGACTGATGGATACTCGGCTCGTGCACTTGATTGTCGTTGGACCCTGCTCACGAAAGTAGCAGCTATTTCGGAGCAGTGGGTCGACAGTGCGGACATCACGGACAGCATAAAAGTTTCCACGCACGAGATCAGTGAGGCTTGGAGACGGTTGGAAGATGCTGGTTTGATCGTCAGAGACGAGAACCTCAGAGGCCATGTGAAGCTCGCGAGTGAGACGCTACGGGTCTTGATTCATCTGCAACTATCAGGGCACGCCCGTGCGCAGGTCCGCAATTTCCCCGCTACGAATGGCACTAGTTGAAGTTGGACGAAAAGCATCCTGAAACCTACTCCTCCTCGCGCGCGCCGGCCTGCACCACGCGCGCCCAGTCGAGCTCGGCCCAGTCCAGCTCTTCTTCCACGCGCTGAAAGGCGGCGTCGCCGATGGTGCCGTCGGCGCGGAGGGCAACCAGGCGTCGGCGCTCGGCGCGGGTGGCGGCGCGGACCACGGCTTCGTCCGCGTCCTGGCCGTCGTGGTCCACCGGGCCGGCCGGGATGGAGACGGCCGCCTCCGCGCGGCTCAGCTGGAGCGCGTAACGGTGCCGCACGAGCGCCGCGGTTTCGGCCTCGGGGCACGCCTCGGCGGCGGCGAGCGCGGCGCGCAGCGTCTCCACCCGCGCCAGACGGACTTCGTGGCCCACGCTGCCGTCATCCTCCAGCCCCAGGCGCAGCATCAGCGGGCGCAGCGTAAGTCCCTGCAGCACCAGCGTTCCCAGCACCACGCCGAACGCCGTCACGATGATCAGGTCGCGGTACGGAAACTCGGCGCCGCCATGCGCGCCGGTGGGGAGCGCGAGGGCGGCGGCCAGCGTCACCGTGCCGCGCATTCCGCACCATCCCACCACCGCCGCCGCGCCGGCGCTCAACGCCACCGGATCGCGCGGGCCGGGCGTGCCGTCCGGATGCGGGCGGCAGCGCCACCGGCTGAACGCCGCCGCGCCCGTCACCCACGCCATGCGCGCCACGATCACCGCCGCGCACACGGCCGCGGTCACGAGTGCATACCGCGCCCCGGCGGCTCCCGTCACGCGCTCGCTGATGGACCGAAGCTGGAATCCCACCAGGATGAACGCGAGCACGTTCAGCACGAATACCGCCACCTCCCACACGGCCCACGCGGGAATGCGGATGCGCGCGGGCACCACCTCGGCCGCGCGACGCGAGGCGGCCATGGCGTACACCACCAGCGTGATGATCCCGGACAGGTGAAGCTGCTCCGCCAGAATCCACACCCCAAAGGTGCTGCAGAACTGCACGACTACCGCGGTGGATACGTCGGTGATGCGCGCGCTGACGGCAAGGGTGAGCCGTGAGAGCACCAGCGCCAGCACCACGCTCCCCACCGTCACGATCAGCAGCATGGGCACCACGGTCCATCCGGAAAGCGTGCCGGTGAGCATGGCGCCCACGGCCAGCCGGTAGATGAGTAGCGCGCTGGCGTCGTTGAACAGGCTTTCGCCTTCCAGGATGACCAGCAGACGGTGCGGAGGACGCAGCGCCTTGAGCACGGTGGTGGCGGCCGCGGCATCCGGCGGGGCCACGATGGCGCCCAGCGCGACCGCCGCCGCCCACGGCATGCCGGGAACCAGAAGCCGCGCCACCACCGCCACCACGGCCACGGTGAGCACCACAGCGCCCAAGGCGAGGCTGGTGACCGCGCGCCAGTTGGTGCGCAGGTCGCGCGGCGAGGCATCGAACGCGGCGTCCACCAGCACCGGCGCCACGAACAGCGCCAGCGCCAGTTCGGGATCCAGCACCAGCGTGGGCACGCCGGGGATCAGGGCGAGCGCCGCCCCGGCCAGCGCCACCAGCGCCGGGTACGGCGCCCCGATCCGCCGCGCGACCGCCGCCAGCGCCGCCCCGCCCAGAAGCAGCGCGATCACCACCTCGAACACTTCCATCACGCCTCCACGGGCAACGGGTGATCCCCTGCTTCAAGAACTCGCGATCGATTGCCGCCAGCGCGCGGAAGATCCAGTCGTCCACGCCTCACGTCAGCTCCGCGGACACGAGCCGAACTCAGCCGCGGAACGAGCGCCATCCATCCAGCGCTGCATCCATCAACAATCAGCATTGTTGGCCATCGCGAACGCAAGGGTGAGGAACGTCGTTCCGGATCGCGCTCCGCGGGAAGAAGGATACAGCGATATACTTAGTCGATAAACTTGACGGCGCTTACCGGGCTGATAAGCGGGTGTTTACGATGGGAGACGATTTGGATCGCGATGTCCATTGCAATGCACATCCGCGGCGGCGATCGTGTGCCCCGCCTCATCCATCCGGCGTATCCGGGCGCCCATCGACCAGCGAAATCGGACACACCTGACCGACTGATACAATCTGCACCACCCATCCATCCCCGCTGACGATCATCATGAAGAAGATCACGGTTCTGTTCCTGGCGGCTGACCCGGGCGCAACGCTCAGACTGGATGAAGACGTTCGTGAGACGCAGCAACGGATCAAGGTTGACCGTACGGAAGCGGTGATGGACTTCCAATGGAGACCCGCTGCGCGCCCAAGTGATCTAGCCAATGAACTGCGCACGACACGGCCGCGGATCGTGCACTTCAGTGGGCACGGCAACGAGGGCGTTCTGGTGTTCGCGTCGCCGGACGGGCTCGACAAGCGGCGGGTGAGCACGGTGGCCATGACGCGGGCCTTTCAGGTGTTCAAGAACGAGGTCCGTCTCGTGGTCCTGAGCGCCTGCTACTCCCGGTCACAGGCGGAAGCCGTCGCGCAGGTCGTCGGGTGCGCGATCGGCACTACAGGCGAGATTCTGGATGAGGATGCCATCCGCTTCAACGCCGAGTTCTACGGCGCGATCGCATCCGGGGAATCCGTCCAGATGGCGTTCGATCAGGCTCGTACGGTGCTGGAGTTGAACGAACCGGGCCCGATTCTGCCGGAACTGGTGCACCGCGCCGATGTGGATCCCGCGCGGCTCTTTCTGCAGCCGCGCTTTCGCCGCGAGAAGCGGTACGCGGCCATCGCTTCCGCCGCCCTGACGGCCATCATCCTCGCCACGAGCTGGCCCGTCCGCGATCAGCCGCCGCCCGACGTTCCTGTGGCGTTTCAGGTGATGGACTGCGGGACCGCGAGTACGACGGGCGGCTCGGGCAATCTGGAGGCTGGAAAGACGCTCTGCGCAAAGGGGCGCTACGAAGCTGCTTTTCGCCTCTTCCAGAAGTCCGCGGCGGCCGGCGAGCCAGAGGCGCTGGGACTGCTGGGATGGGCATACCTTTCCGGCCGCGGCACCCCCGTCGACTCTGTTCGCGGCGCCGAGCTGGTGAAGCAGGGTGCCGACAAGGGCGACATCCGCAGCATGATCGCCTGGGCCGCCGTTCATCAGAACGGATACGGCGTTCAGGGCAGGAGCCCACACTTCGCCAGGCACTGGCTGCATCGCGCCATCGATGAAGGACACAGCGCCGAGGCCATGCGCAGACTCGGCGTCATCTTCGCCGAGACCGGCAGCGACTCCGCCGTACATTATCTGACGATGGCCGGGCAGGCTGGTTCCCACGACGCGCATGTGGATCTGGGCGACCTGTACCTCGAGGGAAAGCTGGTGACGGCGGATACGACCAGGGCGGTTCACGAGTACCTCACGGCCGCCAGAGCCAGATCCGTACGCGGGATGTACGCGTTGGGCCTGGCGTATCAGACGGGATTGGGCGTGCCGGTGAAACTCGACGCGGCACACACGCTTCTCCGGGAAGCGGCGTGTGCGGGCTCTGCCGACGCACGGTACGCGCTCGGCGCGCAATACCTGGACGGAGCCGGCGTCCCGGCGGATACCTCAATGGCCGCGCGCTGGCTCCACACCGCGTGGGATGCGGGCTCGCGCGCCGCCCAGGGCACCCTTCAGCAACTCGGCATGCTGGAACGCCCGCTCCGGTGGAGGGGCCCCGTTGGGTGGGTGCTCGCGCGCCTCGGCCTGTCCGGAACCGGTTTGCCGGAACGGTGCCCCGCGAACTCCGCGATCGCGCACTGAGGACCGGGATTGGCAGGGCTCGGATCAAGGCGCCGCAGAGCTGCCCGCGATCCACATGCGGCGAGAACGATCAACCGGATAAAGAACTTCGGCGGGACGATTCGTGACGATGGTCGGCCGGGGAAACTCCGGCCGAGCCGCCGCGCCTTCGTCCGAACCTCGGCATCACCGGGTGCCGCACGGCTCGCGACCCGCCGCCGGGCCGCCACGCTGAATTGTTACGCAGCGATCACTTGAGGACCTCGCGGCTTCCTGCTACTTTCCTTCCCACAAAGACATTATCAGCCGATTAATGTCTACACAACGAGCACCTCCACGCCGAGGTGCCACCCACCGAAAAAGGATGCCATGAAGATGAAGTTGTGGAAGCTGGTGCCCGCGCTGTTGGGCGCGGCGGTGCTGGCCGCCTGCTCCGACACGTCGGGCGGGTCGGAGCCGCTGGCCGTTCAGCCGCAGGACGACCTGGTCGAGCGGATCGTGAACATGGGCTTCGACAAGACCCGGATCGTGGACGAGGGCGGCTACTTTCTGGTGGAAGGCGACATCCGCATCGAAAAGGCCGCGCTGCGACGGCAGACGGGTCCGCGCACCCAGCGCGTGGTGAGCACCATTGCCGCCAACCGCCGCACCATCACGGTGAACCTGACCGCCATCGCGGCCGAGAACACCTCGTGGGCCAACGCCACCCGCGCCGCCATGGCCAACTGGAGCGCGTCCCAGGGCGGCGGCATCACCTTCGTGGAAACCACCGGCGTGGCCGACGTGGTGGTGTCGTTCGTCAACTGGGGCAACAACTGCGCGGCCGCGCAGGGGTCGTGGCCGATGAACGGTGCGCCGGGCACCACCGTCGTCGTCAACCGCCAGTACCTGACCACGTATTCGTACGCGCAGCAGGTGTGGGTGATGACCCACGAACTGGGCCACAACCTGGGGCTGGCGCACACCAACACCAACGATGGCTCGCCGGTGTACGGTACGCCCTCGGGCGACGGCGCTTCGGTGATGAACAACGGCAACTTCTACGGCGGCTGCCCGCCGAACGCGCCGTCGTGGTCCGGGCTGAGCTACTACGACCAGCTCGCGCTGCGCAACCTGTATCCGCTTCCGCCGGTGACCGGCGTCACGGTGGCCAACGTGGGCGGGCAGGTGCAGGTGAGCTGGAACGCGGTGGCCGGCGCCACCTCGTACTGGGTGGAGCGGGTGGAGGAGCGCACCGTGAACGACTACTACGCCAACTACTCCAACACCACCGTCAACAGCGACGGCGCGGCGCAGGCGTTCGGGACGTCGTACGCCACCGGGAATGCGTGGACCGGCGTAAGCTCGTGCCTGTGGGTGTACGCGTGGGCGTACGACGACCAGAGCACGTACTTCTACCGCGTGACCGCCAACTTTCCCAACGGCACCAGCGCCATGTACACCAGCGTCTACACCGAAGACGCCACCTGCTGATCGCGTGACCGGCTGAACGATGCCAGTCTGCGGCGGGCGTAAAAGAAGGCTCCGCAACGGGTTCGTTGCGGGGCCTTTTACGTTGTGGATGAACGGCGGCGCGTCAGGTGATTCAGTTCGGAGGATGGAGTTTGGCGCAGCGGCGGGGAGGCCCCTCCCCCGGCCCCTCCCCGCTCCCCTCCCGGCCGAAGCAGAGGCGCGAGAGGGGGAACTGCGATTCGGCGCGATCCGGATGGTGCCGCGCGGCCGGAGAGGCCCCCTCTCCCCGGCCCTCTCCCCCGCTCCGCGGGAGAAAGGGAGACCTCAGCGCGCGGGCACGCCACGGCACCGGCCGCACCGCTTCGTGGCGGGTGAAGGTTGCGGTCTGTAGGGGGCTCAGAGCGGCACCGTGAGCAGGGCGCGGCGCAGTTCGGCGGCGCTCGGGATGCGCGCGTGCGGGTCGTGCGCCAGGGCGGCGGATACGACTTCGTCCAGGGCCGCGCTGATGCCGGGCACGCGCTCCCGCAGCGGCACCGCGCCCCCGGCGATGATCCGCTCGCGCAGCCGCGGCTCGTCCTCGCCCGGCTCCAGCTCATAGGGCAGGCGGCCGCTCGACATCTCGTACAGCAGCACGCCGAGGGAGTAGACGTCCGCCGCCGGATGCGTGGCGGATGCGGGATCGGCAAGCTGCTCCGGCGCCGCGTACGCCAGCGTCCCCACGTCATCCTCCTCCCACGACGGCGCCAGCGTCCCCCGCGACCCGATCGCCGCCGACACGCCGAAGTCGATCAGCCGCAGACCGTTGTCCGCGGCGAACAGCACGTTGCCCGGCTTCAGGTCGCGGTGCACGAGGCCAGCGGCGTGCACGTGATCCACCGCGTCCACAAGCTGCGCGAGAATCGTCCGCCACACGTCAGGCGCCAGCGCATGCTCCCCGGACAGGCGGTCCGCGAGCGAGCCGCCGGGCGCGTATTCCAGCAGGATGGCGGAGGATCCAGCCCGGCCGGCGAAGCCGATCACGTGGTGCTGCCCGCCGAGGCGCGCGAGGATCTCGCCCTCCAGTTCAATGCGCCGCCGCAGGTCCGGCCGGTCGCCCGCGTCGGGACGCACCTGCTTGCGAGCGAGAAGACGCCCATCCGCCGCGCGGACCAGCGTGACGCGGCTGCCGCTCGCGGTTTCCGCCAGCAGACGCACGGTCTCGTACGAGGGATTCATCGCGGTCCGCATGGCCGCGCGTGGCGTGTTCCGATCGGAAAACAGCGAGACGCGAAAGGCGCCGCATCCGCCCTCCGCGTCTCATCCATCCCCCGCCTGATCGTCATCAACCCGAAACGAAGGCGTCAGGTAACCAGGAATTTGACCCGCGCCGCGCGGGCCAGGATGAACTCGTCGCCGTCCGCCAGCACGTGGTGCTCGCCGCGCTGCAGGGGCGTTCCGTTCAGCTCCGTGCCGTTCAGGCTGCTGTCGATCAGCAGATAATCCTTGCCTTTGCGGATGATGGAGCAGTGATACCGCGACACCACCGCGCCGGAATCGCTGATCACCAGATCGTTCTGCTCCCCTGCCCCCTCGCCCTGCGCCGCGCCGATGCGGAACACGTCCGCCTGCAGCGGAACCAGCCGCCCGCGCGAAATCCCGTCCACCACCTTGAGCAGCGCGCGAGGCGCGGCCGGGGTGGAGGCGGCCTCCTCCTTCTTGCGCGAACGGCGCTCCTTGATGCCGCGCCACGCCATCCAGAAAATGACGGCGGCGGACAATCCAAAGAAGCCGCCGACCGAAAGCAGCAGCCGTCGGAACTCGCGCGAGCGGCGCTTTTCCGCCACGGCCGCGCGCAGCGAAAGCGCCTGCGGATCGTCCGGCGAGGTCGCCAGCACGTCCTCCACCGCGCGGTCGGCGCGGTCCAGTTCGCCCGCGTCGAAGGCGGCGTTCGCCTCGCGAAGCTGCGCCCGCACCTGCTTCTGCGTTTCCGCGTCCGCCTCGCGCGCCTTGTTGGCCTCCTCCAGCTTCTTGGCCGCATCCAGGTCGCGCCGCGCCTGCTCGTAGCCGCGCAGCGCCTCGCCGTCCGCCGGGTCGATGGCGCGGACGAGGCCCCACGCCATCAGCCGCTCCTCCGCGTTCTGCGCCGTCACCTGCCGCGTGAAGTCGCGGGCGCGCGCGTCGCGCAGCAGCCGCGCCTTTTCCTCCGCCTGAATCTGCTCCGGCGTGGGCGCGGCGGGCTGGGCCGGTGCCGCGGGCGCCGGCGCGGCCTGCGCGGGAGCCGTCTGCGCGGGCGGCGGTGGCGGCGGCTGCCTCCTCCGCCCGAACGGCCACTGCCCCGCCGCGGGGTCCGCGGCCAGGATCAGCAGCGCGGCCGCGGCCAGCAGCGCCCTCACGCCGCCCCCACCGGCCGTGCGGGATCACCATCGGGCGCGGCGGACGGAGCCGCATCGGCCGGTCCATCCGCACCGGCGGCTGCTTCGGCGTCCGCGGCCGCCTGCGCCGCGGCGGCGGCTTCCGCGTTGTCGGCGCGGATGCGCTCCACCTCTTCGGCCACCTCGTCCGGCGGGCCGGCGAGCACGGCCACCTCGTCCCCGTCGCGCACGATCCACACGGCCGAACCCGGCGTGACGTCGCCCGCGATGATGGAGCGCGACAGGTCGGAAATCACCAGCCGCTCCAGCGTACGCTCCACCGGGCGGGCGCCGTACGCGGGGTCGTACGCGCGTTCCGCCAGCAGCGCGACCGCATCGTCATCCGCCTGAAGCGTGGCGCCGTGCTCGTCCCGCAGCTGCGCGCCGATCCCGGCCAGGTGGTTGCGGACGATCTGGTCCAGCACCGGCATGGCCAGCTCGTTGAACGGCACCACGCCGCTGAGCCGGTTGAACAGCTCCGGGCGCAGGCTGCCTTCCACCACCTTGAGGATGATTTCCTTGCGCTGCTCCGCATCCGCGGCGGAGGCGTTGGCCTCGCGCACGCCCAGGTTGCTGGTGAGCAGGATGACGGTGTTGGTGAAATCGCAGAAGCGCCCCTTGGCGTCCGTCAGCCGCCCCTCGTCCAGCACGCCGAGGAGGATGTCGATGACCTCCGGGTGCGCTTTTTCAATCTCGTCGAACAGCACGACGGAGTGCGGATTGCGCCGCACCTGCTCCGTCAGGAAGCCACCCTGCTCCGATCCCACCAGCCCCGGCCGCGACCCGATGAGGCCGGAAACGGAGTGCGATTCCTTGTACTCCGCCATGTCGATGCGGATGAGCGCCGATTCGTCGTCGAACAGCGCCTCCGCCAGCGCCTTGGCCAGCTCCGTCTTGCCCACGCCCGTGGGTCCCACGAGCAGGTACGACGCGGGCTTGCGCTTCTTGCGCAGGTCCGCGCGCATCCGCCGCGCCGCGTCCGAGAGCGTGGCGACCGCGTCCTCCTGGCCGTGCACGCGCCCGCCCAGCCGGTCCTCCAGCAGCAGCAGCCGGTCGCGCTCGCCCTCCATCATCCGCGACACGGGGACGCGGGCGCGCCGGGCCACCACCTCCGCCACGTCGATGGCCCGCACCTCGCGCGGAACCAGGAGGCCGGCGGCTTCCACCGCGCCCATCCGCCGCTGCAGGTCATCCCGCTGCTCCAGCAGGTACTTGAGCGAACCGTAGCGAAGTTCCGCCGCGCGCTCCACCTCGCCCGCGCGCTCGGCCGCGTCCAACTGCGCCTCCTTTTCCGCCACGGCGGCCTGCGTGGCCGTCAGCCCGGTGGAAGCCTCGCGTTCCTCCGTCCACCGTGTTTCCAGCGTGCTCAGCTCCGCCTGCCGCTCGGCGATCTGCGCCTCCAGCCCCGCGCGGTCGCCGTTGTCCGCCACGCCCAGCCGGCCGCGCAGGCGAACCAGGTCGCGCTGCAGGGCGTCGATGGCGTCGGGGCGGGACTCGTGCTGCGCGCGGATGCGGGCGGCGGCCTCGTCCAGCACGTCGAACGCCTTGTCGGGGAAGTAGCGGTCGCGCAGATGGCGGCGGGCCAGCTTCACCGTGGTCCGCAGCGCTTCCTCCGTGATGCGGACGCCGTGGTGCGCCTCGTATCGGCCGCGCGCGCCATGAAGCATGGTGAGCACGCTCTCGTCGTCCGGCTCGTCCACGGCGATGCGCTCGAAGCGCCGGGCGAGCGCGCCGTCTGATTCGATGCGCTCGCGATACTCGTCGTGTGTCGTGGCGCCGATGGCCCGCAGCTCTCCGCGCGCCAGTGGCGGCTTGAGGATGTTGGCCGCGTCCATCCCGCCCGCGTTGCCCCCCGCGCCGACGAGCGTGTGCAGTTCATCCAGAAAGAGGATGACGTCGTCCGCGCGCGACACCTCGTCGACCACGGCCTTGATGCGCTCCTCGAACTCGCCGCGGTACTTGGCGCCGGCCACGAGGCCGGTGAGGTCCAGCGCCAGCAGCCGCGCGTTGCGCATGCTCTCCGGCACGTCGCCATCCACGATGCGCTGCGCCAGTCCCTCCACGATGGCCGTCTTGCCCACGCCGGGGTCGCCGACCAGGACGGGATTGTTCTTGGTGCGCCGCAGCAGCGTGCGGATCACGGCGCGGATCTCCTCGTCGCGGCCGACCACGGGCGAAAGTTTTCCCTCTCGCGCGGCGGCGGTCAGGTCGCGGCTGAAGCGCGCGAGCTGGCCTTCCGGGAGCGCGGCGGCGTCTTTGCCGGCGGGCTGCATGGCTTCCGCCGCCTCCGCGGCGCGCAGGCGGTCCGGCGTCCACCCGTTGTCGCACAGTGCACTGCCGAACGGCGTTTCCGACGCGGCGGCGGCCAGCGCCACGTCCAGCGCCTCCACGGTGTGCACGCCGCGGCGATCGGCGGCGGCAAAGGCGCGGTCCAGCAGATCGCGCAGCGCGCGCCCGGCGATGGGCTGGCGGCCGGGCTCCAGCCGCGCGGCGCCCGCGTCGGTGCGCGCCACGGCGTCGCGCGCGGCCTGCGGGTTCAGCCCCAGCGGCGCAGCGGCGCGGTGCAGCGGGCCGCCCGGATCCAGCAGCACCGTAAGCAGATGGGCAGGATGGATGTACGCGATGGATCCGCGCACGGCGTAGTCCCGCGCGCCTTCCAGGGCGGCGGCGACGTCCATCGCGAGGCGGTTCAGGTCCATTCCGTCAGGTCAGGAAAAGAGTGTGTCACGCGTGCGTCCGGCCATCCGGCCCGGAAAGAGTCCGATTCCGGCAAGGATCGCTCCCGCCGCCGTTCCGGAGCCCGCCGCCCGCCCCGCGGACCGGGGCTCCGGATCCTGCATCCGCCGCCTACAATCCCGGCCGCGCCCACTCCGCCTTGGGGACGACCTGGAGCAATTCGCCCGGCTTCTTTGCCGCGGGGGAGCAGGTCAGCAGCGGAAGCACGCCGTCGCCCGGGAGAGATCCGCCGGGCAGGTCGGTGCTGCTGAGCGCCACCACGCACCAGAACGTGGCGCTGTCGCCCGTGAACGCGGCGGGGAGCGGCTCAAAGAACCAGTCGTCTTCCGCCTCCAGCCGATCACGCAGCCGCTGCTCCACCGGATCGGCCGGGTCCTCGACGCGCAGCCGGTTCAGGCGGCGGGCCAAGTGCCGCACCCAGCGCCGGTCCATCCGGCGCTCCGGCGAGGCCGAGTAGACGAGTACGGCCGGCGCGGTGACCGGCTCGTCCGCGGGCGCCCACAGCGCGGTGTTGGCCTGCACGATGGCGCCCATGGAGATCTGCGTGTGCGCCTCCGCCTTTCCGGTCATCCGGCCCAGCAGAGAATCGCCCCACTTGGGCGGATTGGCGTCCAGGCGGCGCAGGCGTTCGGGGTCGATGTCGCTCGCCAGCGAATCGCCGAAGAACGGCTCCACCTCGGCGCGCAGATGGACGGAGAGCGGATCCTCCTCCATCACCATGACGTCCACTTCCCGCCCGGCGCGGAGCGTATCCACCAGCACCGACGCCTCTTCCCGCACGCGGTCCGCGTCGTTCACCGCGTCGATGCCGATCACGAGGCGCGATTCGGCGCCCGGCGGGGTGACCTGCACCAGATACGCGGCGCTCACGTCGGGGTGCGTGGCGAACAGGCGGGCGAGCGGGTCCGTGAGATCGGCGGGAAGCGCGTCCGGCTCTTCGACCAGAATCCCGCCCGCCGACTCGTCCACCCCCTCCAGCAGCGCCTCGATCTCCATGGCGGTGAACAGCTTGTACGCCGGCGCGCCGGGATTCAGCACCACCCGCCCGCCGCGCAGCTGCGACAGCAGGGCCAGCGCGGGAACGGGCACGCACTGCAGCTCCTCGGTCGCGATCGCCTCCGCCTTGGCGGGCGACGAGAAGACGGGAACCACATCGCCCTCCTCGTCCTCAAGGTGGATGAGCGAGAATCCGGACGTTTCCGGCGTCGGCTCGCCGAGCACGTACACGGCGCTTTCCACGAACGTCTGGTAGAACTCGGCCCAGTGCTCCGGGTCGGCGATCGCGCGGGCCAGCGCCTGGTCGAGGACGTCCACAGCTTCGCTCATGCGGGGTTCCATCGTAAGATTCCGAACGGTGCCGCGGCGCGGCGTTCACCTGCGGCCGGCGGATTACGGAAGCTTCATGCCTTGCGGGCCGGGCGCCCCATCCGGACCGGCCGGGGTGGCCGCTACTCCAGAAAGGACAGGAACGCCGCCCGGTGCTCCGCCCCCAGCACGCCGGCGAGCGCTCCATCCAGGCGCTCCTTGAAGTCCGCCTTCAGCTCGAAGTCATCGTCCATAATCTCGCCGCCGTACTCACCCAGGCAGACGTCCATCCACACCGCCATCGCGGACAGGAACGATGGCAGACCAGGCGCGACCTCCCGCGGGCTCCAGCTCCCCGCCCCGTGCCGCGCGAACGACACGGGCGTTTCGATCGAATCCAGCGACGCGATCACGGGGTCGCCGCTGAACTCCGCGATCACGAGCCACGCCGGATTCCAGCCGTCCAGGAGGGCCTGCCCCTCGTCGTACCCGTGCCAGCGATACCCGGCCTGCGCCCCGTGCAGACTGTCCAGAGAAAAGAAGGCCATGTCCTCCGCCACCCACGGCAGCCAGACATCCACAGGCGACGCCCGCAGGTGCCATTGCCGAAGCGCGTCCGTGAACGGGACCAGCGCGCTCTCCACCTCCGCCACCTCATCCGGAGCCGCCGCCCGGAACGATCCCAGGCCGTGATCGCGCACGCCGCGCGCGAACGCATCAATCCCGTCGTCGACCCGTACCATGGACCCTTGCTGATTCATGTGGATCAGGACCACCTGCCGCGCAGAACGGAGCCGGGGCGGATGCGCGACTTGCCACCTGCGTCTGCAATGGTGATCAATGTTGATGATACGAAATCGCGATTTCGGTCACGGGAGTTCGCGGATCGTGGCACGAACTCACCTCGCCCCACGCGTACGAGTACCGAAGCAGCTGCTGGAGCACCGGAAACCCGGCCGCGTATCCACCCCGCATGACGATCTGGTGCGGCTCGCCGAGTTGGGCGCGCAGAAATGCATCCAGCTTCGCCTTCGCCTCCGCCTCGGAGTCCAGCGAATAGCGGCTCCAGAACGCCTCAGCGTCCTCCACTTCCGCCGCGATGAGGATGATCGAGATCGAGGTGAGCCGGCCCGCGGCGAAGCGGAGCGTGGCCCAGGCGCGCTCGCCCTGGATGGAAGCCGCCGCGGAAAAGACCGCATCCGCTCCCGGCAGATCCGTCCCGGCCGCGCGCTCATCCGCGAACCCGCTTCCCCGCAACGCCTCCGCCCGCGTCGATGCGCCCACGACGAACTCGTCGGTGAACCAGACATCTCCGCTCGCGGCGTCAATCCGCATCGTGCTCCGCGATTCAGAGTGCGCCTGATCGGCGGCCACGGCATTCACATGTCGGCGTTGCGCCGGGTGCCGATGTGGTCCGTCTCCGGCAGCAGATCCCAGCACCGCTCGCGGCAAGAACCTCCGGCGAGCGATTGCTAGAGCTGGATCGGCCTGTGAGCGAGTGCCCGATCAACAATCTCGTCTGCCGTCATCTCCCTCTCAGGATAAAAGATGAGATCGGAGAGATTGGGATCTGGCAGATTCTCCTCAAGCGTTTCGAGCATTGAGCTGGCCTCGTCGTCAGACCCCTCGCCCTTCTGCAACCGGACTACGAGTTCCACGAGTTCGGCACGAGTCAGCCTCGGCATTTATCTCCTTCAGTTCCCGGCCACGGCTCTGTCACTGGATCGGGAATTCGATACACTGCCGCCTATGTTGATTACGGAAGCGGGGCACCCTGGTCCAGCCACGCGGCAAAGTCCGGGCTGACCTCAAGGAAGTCATCCGGATCCATGCTCCCTTGCTCGACCAGATAAACCGTGGGCGAGCCATCCAGCCCGATGATGAGGGACCGCCCGCCGCTGTCGTCGCCAATGGCAAGATACCCCGGTGCGTACGTCTGCACCTCGAACGTTTCGTTCCGCTCGACAATGTCGTCGGTGGAATAGAGCAGCAGGTTCCCCTCCGGCCCGATCCCGTTTCTCCGCCGCAGGAAGGCGGTGTAGAAATCGGGAAAGTCAACTCCCAACTCCTGTGCAGCCGCCAGCATCTGGTCCTCGGCAGCTCCCAGGTTGCCGCCTGAACTACCTGCGTCAATGTCTGTCACGTTCCGAACGCCTGGGGTGAACGATGCGCTTGTAGCTCCTCGGAGCACGGCTCGACGGATGCGCGCGTAGCTGCACATTCCACAAGGCTCGTACGCTCCTTTGCCGGGCACAGAACAACCTGCCGCGCTCCAGCAACGGATCGCCGTTGTCGAAACCCTAATCCCGTGCCGCTTCGATCCCTCCCAGAAAGTTCTGATCCGGCGAGGTGACCAGCCAGGACTGGCCACACTCGCGGCAGGTATACCGAACGACGAGAAATGGAGAATTCGGGTTTTCCAGCCCGCCTTCCCGGAGTATTCCCTGGTTTACAAGGTCGTTGATGGTCCGCTTGACCTCACGATAGTGATCGTGTGAGCGGAACCGGCCAACGGGTAGCGAGCAACGATCACAGCTCATGGGCGAAGCGAGAAAATGTGAACATCCTCAATCGGAACCCCGTTCATAAGAAACTGAGACCACCCTCCAGGACCAGCCTCAGGGTACGAATTCGTAAACGCCTCCCATCCTTCGGTCCCAGAGTTTCCAAACGGGCGGGGAACCTGGAACCCGTTGAGCTTCGACGTGGGGATGGCAACTCCATACCGCGGAATCCATTCGTCTCCCCCCTTCCCTGCCCAGTCCTTGAGCTGTGCTCCACGAATGATCTCCCGCGTAGAGCTTGAGAAGGTGGTGGTGGTATACCCCCGGACAGAGCCATACCTCAAGGATGCCGCAAGACTGTCTTCGGTCAGGTACCGGAATACGTATTCCTGACTGTTGATCATCTCATTGAGCCGACGCTCGTAGTTCTGGCGCGTCAGTTCGTCTATGCGTTGCTGACGAGGCGTCTTCACGCCGCACGACTTGCTTAGCCCGTATGGATCCCCGTAGTACGTCGGATCAGCGACATACGTGTGTGCTTGCTGCCCGCCTGCCAAACCGATGGGGTCCGCCTGGGTGTAGCCGCGCAGCTCCGGGTCGTAGTAGCGGAAACGGTTGTAGTACAGCCCGGTCTCCGCGTCCTCGTACTGGCCGGGGAAGCGCAGGCAGACCTCGCAGGAGCCGTCTGCCCCGCTCGTCCGCGTCGCCGAGGCGGTGCCCCAGGCGCTGATGTCCGCTTCCCATGCGACGGCGCCGGCGCGCGAGTAGGCGGTGCGCGGCGTGCCGATCTGGTCCGTCTCCAGCAGCAGATCCCCCGCCCCGCCCAGCACCGCGGCCGGCGCGAAGCTCCCCGGATCGAACACGTACTCCCGGTGCTCGCCATCTCCTGACGTTTCGCCCAGCAGAAGATCGCCGTCCCACAGAAAGCGCGTCGTGCTCCCGCCGCCGCTCTTGCTTACCCGGCGGCCCAGCGCGTCATAGGTGAACGCGACCGTCTCCCCCGCCGGCGTCTGCACGCGCGACAGGCGGTTGGCGCCGTCGTACGTGTACGACCAGCGCTGGCCGTCGCGCTCCTTGGCGATCAGGTTGGCGTCCGCGTCGTACCGCAGCGTCCATCCGGCGGACTGCGTCACGCGCTCCACCACGCGCCCGCGCAGCTGCCCGGGAAGGCGGAAGGCGATCTCCCGCGCGCTCCCCTTGACCGGCGCGGCGGGAACGTTGCCCGCCTCGTCATACAGGTACTGCTGCAGCCGGTTTTCCGGGTACAGCGTCGCTTTCAGCCGCCCGTCCAGGTCGTGCTGGTACCGCGTGGCGCCGAACCGCGCGTCATCCACCGCCTCCAGCTGGCCGGCGGCGTCGTAGTGGTAGCCGCGCCGCTGCAGCGTGGTGGATCCGCGCCGCGTGTGCTGCTCCAGCAACTCGCCCGTCCGGGCGTACCGCCGCTCGCTCACCACGCCGGACGGCAGCACGCGCCGCGTCTCCCGCCCGATGCGGTCGTATTCGAACGCCAGCAGCCGGCCCAGCGGATCGTTCACCTCGCGCAGCCGGTCGCTCTCATCGTAGCCCAGCGACAGGGTGCGGCCGAAGGGCGACGTCCGCTCCACACGGTTCCCCACCTCGTCGTAGCGGCTCTCCACCGCCTCACCGTTGAGCGATTCGCGCAGCACGCGGCCCAGCGGGTCGTACGCCCACTCCACCGCGGCATCCGCGTTCTGCGCCTTCACCACGCGGCCCGCGGGGTCGTACGCGAACTGTTCCTCCGCACCGTCCGCCAGGACGCGGCGGGCCAGCCGCCCGGCCGCGTCGCGCTCCATGCGCGTGATCTGCCCGCGCGCGTCGGTGGTGGCGACCAGCTGGCCGTTGGCGTCGTAGCCGTAGCCCAGCGTGCGCCCGGTGAAGTCGCGCTCGCGGGTGACGCGCCCCAGCCGGTCGCGCCCGAACGCCCACACGCGCCCCGCCGCGTCGCGCACGCCGGCCAGGTCGCCCTCCGCGTCGTAGCGGTAGCGCGTCGCCGCGCCAGACGGCTCCACCACGCCGCGCAGCACGCCCATGGCGCCGTACGCGTAGCGGCGCGCGCGCTCCAGCGGGTCCGTGGCCTGGACCAGGTTGCCGGACGCGTCGTAGCGGAAGCGCGAGGTGCGCCCTTCCGCGTCGGTGACTTCGGTGATGCGGCCCAGCAGGTCCCACGTCATCCGCGTTTCGCCGCCCTCGGCGTCCACGCGGCGGACCAGGCGGCCCCATCCATCGTGGTCCAGCCGCGTCCCGCCCCCGGACGGCTCCAGGACGTGGACCAGGTTGCCCGCGGAATCCCACGCCAGCGCGGTCTCGCGGCCCAGCGCATCGGTGACGCGAAGCGGGAGTCCGTGATCATCCAACTCATAGCGCGTCTCCCCTTCCGCGGGGTCGATGACGGCGATGACGTTGCCGCGTTCGTCGAACTCGCGGTACCACACGGCGCCCAGCGGATCGGTGCTGGCGTGCGCGCGTCCCGCCTCGTCGTACTGCGTCCAGCTTTCCGCGCCGGTGGCATCGACGACGTTGGTGGGCCGGCCCTCCTCGTCGTAGCCGAAGCCGACGCTGTTGCCCAGCGCGTCCGTTTCGCTCCACCGGCGGCCGTTTTCGTCATACTCCGTCAGCCGCTCGGCGCCGGACGCGTCCACCTGGCGAATGACGAGGCCCAGCTCATTGTACTCGTACAGCGTCGTCGCACCGCGCGAGTCGGTGACGCGCGTTTCCCGCGCGGCCACGTCGTACTCGATGCGCCGCGCGTACAACCCGCCGTCGCCCCACGTCCGCGTGCAGCGCGCGTTCTCGTCCGTGCCGTCCCACGCAAAGCGGAAGGTGAGGCCGGAACGATCGGTTTCCGCCACCAGCAGGTGATGCGCATAGCGGTAGCGGAACGGCGATCCGTGCGCGTCGCGCACCTCGGCCAGGTCGCCCGTCTCTCCATCGTACCCGTACTCGACGAGGGCGACGCGCTGCGCGGCATCGTCCGGGTGCGGCGCGGTGATGCGGATGATGCGCCCCTCCGCGTCGTTCTCCACCTCCAGCCGGCGGCCCGCGCTGTCCGTAATCCCGGTCAGCCGGCCGGCGGCATCGCGGTGCAGGTCGATGCGGTTGCCGTTGCGGTCTTCCATCCGCGCCAGCGGCACCTCCACCGGCCCCGCGACGGGGACGAGGTGGAAGGTGGATTCGCCCGTCGCCGCGTCCCGCTCCTCCACCCGGCGCAGGCGCAGGCGAAAGGGGCCGGTGAGAAAGTGCCAGGACCCGCCGCTGGCGTCGTCCACCAGCCGGTAGCCCTGCCCCGTGCGATGGAGCGTCATCCGCTCCATCGCGTTCCACGACGGCGCCTCCGCCGTCGGCGGCGCGAACGCGGCGTGCCGGCCATCCGCTAGGCGGACGACGACGGCCTCGTCCTCCGCCCACAGCGCCAGATCCAGCGAGTGATGCCACCCGTGGCCCAGCGGCCCCTGATAGGTGCTGGTGCTGTACCACACCCGCTCCCACACCAGCGGCAGCGGGCCGGGAAGGGAGAAATCCACCGCGTCCGTCAGCACCTTGCCCGTCGCGACGTCCACCGGGTGGCCGGTCAGCGTGCAGATGGCGCGGTGGACACGGTTGCGCATCCGGCTGGCGGCGGACACGCCGGCGCGCCCCATGAGCCCCTCTGCGGCGTTGTGCATGGCCTTGGAGGTCGCCTTGGCCACCTTCTCCGCCACCTTGCTCTTCGCCAGCCGCTTGAGGCCCTTGCCCAGCCCCTTGAGCGCCATCATGCTCCCCAGCCCCATGGCCAGGCTCATCAGCGAGATGGTGGGCGACCCGCCGACCAGCGCCGGCTTGCCCAGCGGAATGGGGAGGACGATGCTGGTGGGCAGCAGCAGCGAGCGCGTCTTGCCCTTGCGCGGCTTCTTGCCGAACAGGCGCGGCGGCGCGGGAAAGCCGATGCTCTGGCAGGTGAGCACGGGCAGCAGGCCGTAGCTGGCGGCCTCGCCGTCGAAGCTGGCCGTGCTTGAGCCCATGAACATTTCCCCCTCGTTGCCGGGGGGGAGAACGAATGCGCCGCCGATGGGAAAGTGGAACGGCAGCGTGCGGCCCAGGCTCCCCGCCGTCGCGCGCGGGAGCCCGTTGATGAAGACCGTCGCCCCGATGATGGGCAGGTAGTCGAAGACGTCGAACAGAATGCCGATGAACGGATGCGGCATGGGCCCGGCGGGAGCGACGATGTGGATGTCGATTCCCAGCACCGGATCGAAGTGCTTGGCGGCGGGCATCATGAGGCCACCTCCTCCGGCTGCGCGGCGGCGTCCGCGGGCTCCCAGCCGGGCCCCAGCAGCGCCTCCATCCGCGTGTTCACCTGCGCCGGGGCGATCCCGCGCGCATCCGCCAGCCGCAGCATGGCCGCGCCCACGTACGGCAGGGTGGATGAGGAGCGCTCCTCCGCCTTCATCCCCTCGCCCACCTTGAGAGCGGCCTCGGCGCAGCGCCACGCCTCGTCGGATGCGCCGGCCTGCTCGTGGCAGTACGCAGCCATCCGCCAGCTTTCCATCGTCATCAGCGCGTCCTCCGCCTGCTGGGCCACGGGGGCCGTATCCGCGTACAGCGGCGCGGCCTCCGCCCATCGCTTGTCCCCCACCAGCGCGCCGGCCTCGGAAAGCCGCGCCTGCACCAGCAGCTTCTCCGCGCCCGGCTCCTTCCGTCCCACGGCGCCCTCCGACACCACGCGGCCGCGGCGGTAGCTGGCGAGCGCGTCATCCAGCCGACCGCTTGCCAGATAGCCGGCACCCAGCGCGGCGTGCACCGCCACCTGCATGTCGGACCACCGCATCCGCTCGGCGATGGAGAGCGCGGCGCGCCCGTCCCGCGCCGCGGCGGTCATGTCGCCGCGGCCGGAGGCCTGCGCCACGCCCAGGAACGCGCGGCGAAAGCGGTCCCCCGGATCGTTGCTCCCGCTCCCCCGCGCCAGCTGCGTCATGGCGCCGTCCATGTCCAGCGCCAGCGCCTCGCTCACCACCCGCTCGCGGTCCGCGTCCAGCCCCTCCAGCGCCGGGCTATCGGCGGAATCGACCACGAGGATGCGGACGTTTTCCGGCAGATGGGGGAGGACGGCCAGCATCCACCCCTGCCACGCCGCCACGTCCGACACCGATTCCGGCGCCAGGACGATGGCCAGGTGGTCCATCAGATCCGCGTGGTAGTGGTACAGCGACGTCACAGCCGCGGCGAACGGATGCGGGCCGGGCGGATCGGGGGGCGTCCACTCCCCGGGGATCCCCTCTTCCGCCAATCCCTCGCGCGTCTCGTCGTACTGCGCGCGGAGGGCGGCGACCAGCGCGGCGCTGTATCCGGCACGTGCTTCAAAGGGGGATTCGAGGCGGATGAAGAGGTCCGGCATTTCGCCGATCTCCTCGTTCTGCACCTCCACGAACGCGCTGACCATGCGCACGTCTTCGCGCCCGGCCACCCAGCGGAGCAGGCGCGCGCGCGGGTTGGCCGTAAAGGCGAGCCAGCGGGCGCCCAGTTCGTCCAGGCGCTGCTCGATCGGGTTCCGCCGCCGTACTGCTGGCATCAGACAGGACCGTTCGGGGTGCGGGGCCGGGGCGGCGTGCCCGCCCCGGGAGTGGTGCTACGGCTCGCGCCGGCGCAGCGGAATCCGCTTGATGCGCGGCTCGGCCGGTTCCTCCGGCTGTGGCGGCAGCGGAATGGTGACGCGCGGCGCGGGTTCGTCCACCCGGGCCTGCGGCGCGGGCTGCGGTGCCGCCGGCGCGCCGCCGAACTGCGACGGCGTACCGCCGAACTGCGGCGAGCCGGACTGCTGCGACGAGCCGGGCTGCGGTGCCGCGCCGAACTGCGTAGAGCCGGACTGCGCGCCCGCTCCGGACTGCGACGGCGCCGGTTCCTGGACGTCCGCGATCAGGCCGCGGCCGCGCTGGTAGAGGACCGCGCGGCGGATGCGGTGGCCGCCCTGGTGCAGCGTCACGCGCAGCGAGGACAGCGTCGCCACGTCCGGCGGCGTCTCGAAGTTGACGGCGAAGTTGCGCTGCCGGGGATCTTCCGCTCGGACCGTGCGGGAGAGAGGGCGCGTAAAGCCGCCCGCCGGGTTCACCCGCACGTCCACCTCGAAGCCCTCGCCCACCTGCCAGGGCGAAAGCCCCTGCCCGTCGCCCACCAGGAGCACGCGGTACTCGTGCTGGCCGGGCAGGTTCATCTGCGTGAAGTCGAACGTCAGCAGGTCGCCGTCGCGCTGCGGGTGGCCCGGCGTGGCGATGGCCACGTAGAAGCCCTCGCCGCCGTCCTCCAGCAGAAAGCGCAGGGAGTCGATGGAGCGGTTGATCCGGTAGTCCACGTACCGCGCCTCCAGCGCCTCAAACAGGCGGCGCAGGCGGCCCAGCGTCTGCTCGGACCGGTCCAGCGAATGGCGCACGTCCTCGCGCGGGCTCCACTCGCGGCGGCCGGCCAGGCTCTGCCGCTCCTCTTCCAGCAGCGTGTCGTAGCCCGCGTCCGCGCCGGTCAGGGAGCGGAAGTACAGGCGGGTGGCGGCGCTCAGGTCCAGCGCGATGGCCACGCGGCGCCCGGCCCGGTCAATCTGCTGAAACAGGCGCTGCGGCGGCATGGCCGCGTCCAGGATCTCGTACGCGCAGTGGTCCAGCGCCAGCACCGCCCGCTCCACGAAGCCCAGGACGTCGCGGTCCGCCGTGGTGTCCACGCCGCGCAGGGCGATCTGCTCCGCGTACGCCGCCACCGTGCGGTGCAACTCGCTGAAGCGGCCGGCCAGGTCCGCCACGTCCGCGCGCAGCCGGTTCCATCCCCCGTGCAGCGCGCTGTGCGCCATCACGAAGGCGCAGGGCGGGATGTAGTGCCCGTCCGCGTCGAACCCCAGCGTTTCGCTCACGCGCCGGATGCGGCCCACGACCAGGGCGTGCTCCGCCAGCGCGGGGTCCGCCCCCAGCCGCACCGCGTACGCCGGGCGGCGCAGCGCGGCCTGCGTGGGATTGGCGTCGTCATCCCCCACGGAGGAGGGGTCCTCTTCCTTTTCCCCCGTGCGGACGATGTAGACCAGCGACTCGTTCACGCCGGCCAGCGCGGTCTTGTCGATCTCGATCCCCACCGGGTCCGTTTCGGAAATCTCCACGATCTCCCCCGCGGGGGTGATCCCCCGGGCGGACACCACGCCCACGCGCACCGACTGCCCGTTGTCGTGCACGAACAGCTGCGGATCGAACGCGGCCAGCCCGGTGCGCGTCGTATCCACCCGCGGGCCGCCGCCCACAAGGCCCGCGCCCGGCAGGCAGTAGCGGACCAGCCAGGCGACCGACTCGTCCACGTAGCGGTCCTGGCGCACGAAGTGGGCGGGGGTCAGCAGCATCCCCGTTACCCAGTTGACCGACTTGAGCCCCTCCCGTTCCATGCTTTCGGATCTTCCTGTCAGGGTTCGCCCAGGCGGGCGTTCACGCCCAGGGTGGGCGCGGTGCGCCGGTCGCCAAGGCGCGGCGGATTCGCGGGATCGCCCACCATCCACCGCTCCGCCACCTGCGCGCACAGGTGGGCGGGAAGGATCAATCGGTACATGGCGTCTCGCTCGCCGCGCATCTCGTCGGACAGCGCGTGCGCGCGGTAGCCGTCCAGCTCCACCGGGCCAAAGGTCACCTCCAACCGCAGCACGCCCAGCGCGCCCGCGCCGGCCACGGTGTCCACCCCCAGCCGCGAGTTGGCGGCGCCGATGCGCGTCTGCCGGCTGGCGGCCAGCGGCACCAGCCCGGGAACCAGACGCACGCCCTGCACGGGAAGGCCGAACACGACGCGAAAGGCGAGCGGCACCGCGTCCGCGCGGCCGGCCACGCGGTGCAGCGCGGGGAGCACGCGGGCAATGGCGTACCACCGCTCGCGCGCCCAGGGCGTGGGATCAATGCCGAAGATGTCTTCGATCCACCGCCGCGCGCTGGCCGGATCGTCCGGGTGAAGGGCAAGAAACTGACCCGCTTCCCGCACGTGATGAACGAGCTTGAGCACCGGATTGTCGAACAGCGCGAACAGCCCGTCCACCCCGAACTCGCCGTCCTTGGCGTCGCGCAGCGGATAGGGAAGGCTCTGCACACCGCCCTGCCCGGAGACGGACAGGATCACCCGCGTGTACGGGCCGATGGGCGTGCCCGGCACCGGCGACTGCCGCACCACGGTGCCGTCCGGCCACCCGGGCCCGGCGCTGCGGACCACGATCTTGTCCACCTCCACCCCCAGCCGCACCAGCGAGGCGATGGCGGAGTCCATGTCGTGGCGGATTCCGCGCGTGGGCGCGCACAGGTCGGGCATGCGGATCATCGCGCGCCCCGGCCGTCGTCCAGCAGCACGCGGATGTTCTGCCCCAGCACGGCCCGCGATTGAAGATCCGCCTCCAGCAGTTCGCGCATGCGCGGCAGTTCCGCGCCCGGGTCCGCGAAGTCCGCGCGGCTCACGAGGACGGCGACGGTTTCCACGCGCTGCGGCACGCCGTCGCGCACCTCCGTTCCCGACTCCACCCGCACGTCCTGAATGCGCGGCTCGAACACGCGGCAGGCGATGTCGATGTCCGCCACCGTCACCACCCGCTCGCGGGTGCGCAGCAGTTCGGCGAAGCGCACCTTGGCCGCGCCGTACTCCGGGGGCGCACCGCCGCCGCGCGACAGGGTGAGGTTGGACACCTGCGCGGTGACGTTGGCCAGCGACGCGTCGATGCGGCGCAGGTCGCCCGCCTGCAGCCCGTTGGCGCGGTCGCCGTCGCTGACGAGGAGGCGGACGACGGCGTACGCGTCGAAGCGCCCGTTCTCCGTGCGCGCGGGGCGGATCTCGAAGCGCGCGTCGCGAAAGCGGTAGCGCGCGTGCGGCAGCGCCGAGTCCACGTCTGATTCCGCCACGTAGTGCGTCCCCGACTCGCCGATCACGCTGCGCACGCCCAGCACGTAGCGCTCGCGGCTCCCCTCGGGCTCAAAGCGCACGACGGTCCCCATCCGCCCGAACACCACCTGCTCGCTGAACACCTCCACGTTGCTGGCGGTGACGCAGTTCACGGCCACGCGCTGGATGGCGTTGCTCACGCCGCTGACCCCGGCGGGCATGGGGATCTGCACCCAGGCCAGCGGTGCGTCCAGCGCCTCGCGATGCTCTTCGGGCAGCAGCATGCGCACGCTTTCCGCCAGCGCCGCGGGGATGGCGCAGCGGTGGCGGCGGTCCGCGGGGATCTCGGGAAACACCCACACCTGCGGGCCGAACGCGCCCTCCGCCAGGGGAAACGCGCCCGGCTGCGGTCCGGACGAGGCCTGGCCGTGGAACCACCCCAGCCGCTGCACCCCGCCGCGGCCGCGCGACACGCGCAGGATGGACTCCTCGCTCACCGTGCCCGCCTCGCCCAGCAGCTGCCAGGGGCTGCGGCGCAGCGCCTCGGCCACGGGGCCGTCCGGCGGAAAGAGTTCGATGAACAGCCCCAGCCCCGACAGGTGCGCCGCGTCCGTGCGGAACGCCAGGAACACCGTGGGCGCCGCCGCGCCGAACCCCGGCACCGGCACGTGCCCGGGCGGAATGGGCGCGCCCTCGCCCGGCAGCGTGGCGCCGGGGAGCACGTGCAGCCGCCCGCCCTCGTACACGCCGGCGAAGGCCAGCTCGGTGGGCGCCAGCTGAATGGCCACGTCCGGCGTGAACGGGATCGCCTCGCCCGTCCGGTTGTAGCCGATCAGCGTCGTCTCCGCCGTGAGCGGCTCGCGCTGCTGGATGTCGCTGAAGCCGGCCACCACCTGGGCGGGCTGCGCCACGCGCGGAGGCATGCCCAGCCCGCTGACCAGGTCGTCGAACACCGCCGCGGGGAACGCGTATTCCGCCTCGGCGTAGACCTGGGCGATCTGCACGGCCAGCGCGTGAAACAGCGTGGCCAGCACGGGATCCTGCTGGGGCTGGGTGCCGAAGCGGTCCGCCATGGCCGTGCCGAACTCGCGCCGCAGTTCGCCGGCGATGTCGGACGCGGTGCGCGCCGCGGTGCCCAGAGTGGTGGTGCGATCCGTCATCTGCTCCGCTTCGGAATCCCGCGTTCTCCGCCGCCCCCGCGCCGGAGTCCCCGCCCTTCCTCATCCACCATCAACCAGACGACGCCCATCAGCACTGGCTTTCGCTCGATGAGCATCATCTCCGGCCTGTGTCGATGAACATCATCCCTGGCGCGTGTCGATGAACATCAACCAACGCGCTTCGTGTTGATGTTCATCATGCGCCGATTCGCGATGACCATCCGCCATATCAGTCCCCGCGTCCATCCCCGCATCGCATCCCCGATGACCATCATCAACCGACATCGACCATCATCAACCGACATCGGGCATGCGACGACCATCAGCCGACAGTGCTCCTCGATCACAGGCAGTCAGCATCTCTCGATCACCATCCGCAGAGCGATCCACCGAAATCCGCCGGGCTAGACGGCGATGCGGGTGTGCTCCACGCGGCCGCCTTCAATCATGAGCGTGATGCGGAAGTGGCGCTCGCCCTGGGCGCGGTCCGGCGCGGTGGTCACGGAGTGCACGCGGGCCCAGCGCACCTCCAGCCCGCGCAGCGCGGCGTTCAGCGCGTCCGCCAGCGCCTGCTGGTCGTGCAGCAGCGGATTGGCGGCGGCAAACACCTCCTGCAGCCCGAACCAGCGCGCGTGCCCCCAGCTTCCCGCCGGCGTGGCCGCCATCACCTTGAACAATTGCACGAGCGAATCCACCGCGTCGCCGCGCGCCAGCTGCCCGTCCGGCTCCACGCGCAGGGGGAGCAGCAGCGTCGGCTGCACCACCGTCAGGCTCCGTTCCGGTGCGCGATGCGGTCGCCGTCCGCCGGCCCGGCCCCGTCCGCCGCTTCCGACGGCGGAGGCGTGAAACCGCTGCGCGGAACGCGGACCATCACGGCGTCCTCCGCCGGCGTGCCCGGGTAGAAGACCCACCGCCCCGTGATGCGCCCGCACGTAAACGTGCCGCCGAAGCGGAACAGGTTCGCCTGATCGTTCGCGTAGGCCAGCGCCAGCGAGCCGGACTGCGGATCCAGCCGCAGCGACTGCAGCGGACGCGGGGCGCCCAGCTCGCCCTCCGCCTGCCGCACCTCGCCGCGCCACGCGCCGCCCTCGCTCCACAGCGAAATCTCCGTTCCGCTCGCGTCCTCGGTCTCCTCCGCGATCGCCACGTCCGAAAACACCAGCGTGTCCTGCCCGCGGCTCGCGGAATCCAGGCACACCCGCGGAGACCCGGCCGACGCCGCCAGCATCCGCGCCTCCAGCGAGTCAGCCTCGGCCATCTTGCGCTTGTACTCGCCGCGCGCGTCTCCGCACGCGGCCAGCACGATTCCCATCATCCCGATCACGAAACGTCGCACGCTACGGCTGCCGGCTGATGTGCACGTGATTGTTGTGCTGCAGCTGCAGGTTCAGCAGCTTCTTGGCGGTGGTTCCCGCGCCCATGTCGCCCGGCTTTCGCAGCACCTGTTCCGCGCCGGTGCGGGCGGCCTTGTACAGCCCCGACGGCCCGTAGTTTTCGCGCACTTCGGGAATGGTGCGCGCCGCGTCCTGCACCCGCTTCACCAGGTCGCGCGCCGCCGGGTTGGCCGTGGTCCCCTGCCCGATGTCCACCCCGTTGATGGCGTTGATGTCCACCGCCAGCCGCCGCCCGTGGTTGCCGGAGTCACCCGGCCGGTAGCCGCTGGAAAGCTGCAGGTCCACCCCCGCCTTGTCGGCGATCTTCTGCGCGGTTTCCATCACCCGCGGGTCCACGTTGGGATCGTACTTGTCGTTCTTGCTCCAGGTGACCTTGTGCTTCTTGGCCGCCGCCGGAGCCGGACGCCGCGTGGGACCGCCCGGCGTGGGCGCGTCGCCGCTGGTGCGCGGCGGCGCGGGCGCGGGCTTGGGCCGGGCCTGCTGCGCGCTGGGCTTGGCGGGCGGGCGCGCGGGGGTGGCCGGTTTGGCGTTGGCCCCGCCCGGCTGCGTCTGCACGATGGCGCCCTTCTGGATCAGCGTGCCGCCCGCGATGGTTTCCAGGTTGGCGCCCGCGTGCACCGCCGCGTTCCCCTTGGCGCGGATGCCCACCGTCCCCTCCGCCGCCAGCACGAAATTCTTGGTGACCGTCGTGTGGTCGTCGCCGCCGATGGTGCGGATGGCATCCTTGGCGATGGTTTCCGTGTACTTCTGGCACTCGATGCGCAGCTCACCCGCGGCCTCCAGGTGCAGGTCGCCCTGGCTGACGATGGTGAGTTTGGGCGCGCCGCCCTCGCCGTTGCTGAGGCGCACGCGGCACTTGCCCCCCGCGCTGTAGATCTCGATCGCCTCCGCGCCGCCCGCTTCTTCCAGGCGGATGGTGTTGCCCGCCTTGGTCTGGATCTGCTTGGTCCCCGGCGCGTGGCCGGCCTTGTCGCCGCCGTTCCACAGCGAGCCAAGGACCAGCGGCCGCTCCGTGTCCCCCTGCTCGAAGCCCACGACGACCTCGTCCCCGACTTCGGGAAGAAAGCCGACGCCGCGGCCGTTGCCCGCGTACACGCTGGCCACGCGCACCCACCCGCTGCGCTCCCCCGCGTCCATCCACGGGTAGCGCACGCGCACGCGCCCCATCTTTTCCGGGTCCTCGTTCATCACCACCAGCGCGGTCACCACGCCGGGAATGCGCGACGCGGAGGGCGCCTCCGCCGCGCGCCAGGCCGCAAAGGGCGTGGCGCGAAAGGCGTTGGCGTACTGCTGCCCATCCCACACATGCGCCACCTCCACCAGCCCGAACGTTCCCGTGGTGGGCAGGCGCCAGTGCTCGCCCTCGCCCACCTCCACCCGCTCGCCCGCGTGCAGGCCGGGGCGCGTGCTCTGCCCCTCCACCCACACCGCGTTGCCCAGCGCGCGCGTGCTTTCCCGCTGCAGCGCGGCCTTGGCGTCCGCCAGCGTGGGAGTGCGGCTGGTAAAGGCCAGCACGCCGGGGTCGCCGCCACCCACCGCCTTCGTCGATCCGCGCTCCACGGCGGAGACCAGCGTGGCCGCGCCGCCCAGCGTTTCCGGCGCCTTGCGCACGCCGTGAAAGCGGTGGTCGCGCTTTTCACTCGGTTGATACAGGGCGCCTTTCATTCCCGCGTTCACCGGCGCCGCGTGGCTGGTCAGCGACAGCAGATCCACGCCCCACGACAGCGGATGCGACGTGTCCTTGAAGCCGCCGCGCAGCTCCACGCCGTCCTCTGACGACAGCATCAGCAGCCCCGCCTCGTCCGCCAGCCGGGCCAGAAAGCTCCACGCGCTCTCGTCGTACTGCACGTAATTCAGCTGCGTGCCGCCCGCGGGCGCGTCGCCGCCCAGCTTGGCGCCGAGCGCGCGGACCACGTCGGCCAGCGTGTGGTTGGGATAGTACTTGGTGTCGCGGTGCCGGTCCCACCGGTGCGACAGGCTCTTCGCCGAAACGACGAAGCGCGACGCCGCGTGCGCCAAGTGCTCCTCGCGCGCGCTCACCAGCTCGCCGCGAAAGATCTCGTGCTCGGTCAGCCCGTCGCTGATCACGGCGCGGACCGGCGCGTCAAGCAGGTCCTCCAGCTTGACGCCGAAGCCGGGCACCGGCGCGGCGCCTTCTCCGCCGCCTTCCGCCGCGCCACCGGACTCACCGGACGCGGACGAGCCGCCGGACATCAGCGCGTCCAGTTCGCCCAGCGAGCCGGCGTCGCGAAAGAACACCAGCTCGCAGGCCGCCGGGGAACCCACCGCCTCCATCACCTCCAGCCGCTCCACGCGGCTGCCCTGCAGCACGTGGGTTCCGACTTCGACGCGAAGCGTTACGGACATGACCCGCTCCAGAAACGATGAACGCTCACTTGCACCCTCCCATCCGCGCGCGGCGGGAAGACTGCACTACCTCTGCCCCATCGCCGACCGCGCGACGGCGGCCAGCGTCTGCGCATCCGCCGCCTTGACGCCGACGGCATACCGGACGCCGTTTTCCATCCACCACAGCCGGGAATCGCTGCACACCGCCCCGCACGTGGCATCCACGAAGTGCCCGGTTACGCCGTCCGCCAGCGCGACCGGCGTCCCTTCCACCCCGTCGTCCCCATCCACCGGCCCGCCGGACACGCTTCCGTAGCGGCACCAGTTTCCACCGTCGCAGTCGGACGCCAGGGCGATCATCAGCACATAGCCTGCGGAATCCGCGCGCTCCACGATGGCGAACGCGGAATCGGGCGCCTCATCCTCCCACCCCAGCACCGCCGGCAGCCGCAGCGGAATGCGCACTTCGCTCCGCAGCCGCGGCAGGATGGGGATGAAGATGGGATTCTCGTCCCCCCCCTTTCCCGCCTGCGCCGCGACCGTTTCCGTCGCGCCCGCGGCAGGAGAAGCCGGTGCTTCCACTGAGGACGGAGCGGATGACGAGGATGGCGCCGCCGCGTCCGCCGCGCGCGTCTCCGGTCCCGCGCCGCCGCATCCGGCGAGCAGGAACAGCGCGATCGCGAGGATGTTGCGCGGATTACTTCCAGTCATCGCACGATCCCAGGGCGGTCTTGTACTTTTCCGCGTAGCCGGCGATCAGGTCCGCCTTGTCGGTGCCGTTGATCACCCGCCGCGCGTTCACGAAGTCCGTCTTCTGGTCGTTGATGTAGCGGCTGATCTTGGCGCCGGTGAAGGTGCCCTTCTTCATTCCCTGTACCGCGATCTTGGCGGCCGTCTCCGGCACCGTGGCCAGCTCGGGATGGCCCACCAGGTCCAGCCCCAGGCGGCGGCCCCAGTCCGTGTAGTTGGTGCGCCCGGTAATCTGCACGAAGCCGCGGCCCTCGTACTTCAGGCCGTCGCCCTTGTGGATGTTGCCCAGGTCCTCGCGGCCCTCGTAGTTCTTGTGCGGCCGCAGCTCCGTCATTGTGCGGCCGAAGCCGGATTCGTGCTGCGCGGTGGCCAGCAGGTACGCGGCCTGGTCGCGCGAGTAGCCGGCCGCCTTGGCCTCGTCCAGCAGCAGCGGAATGGAGGTCTGCGCGTTGGCCCGCAGCCGCTCCGGCGCGGCGGCGACCAGCGCGGCCATGCACGGCGTGTTCTTGGCCGTGGGCGCGGCGGCGTGCTTGCCGGGGCCGCCGGGCGTGCGCGCGTCGCCGCTGGTGCGCGGCGGCGCGGGCTTGGGAACCGCCCGCCCCTGCTGCGCGCTGGCCGGCGGCTTGGCGCGCTGCGGCGACACGCGCTGCGGCACGTGCCCGGGCGCCTGGATCTGCGCGGCTACCCCGTTGGTGGTCAGCGTGCCGCCCGCCTGCAGCGTCAGGTTCCCCGCGGTGGACTGGATCGTTGCGCCCGCCGTGGCCGCCTGCACGTCCACGGTCTGCGCGTCGACGACCGCGGCACCGCGCACCGTGTGCGTCAGCGCGCCGCTGATCTGCTTGGTCGCGTCTCCGCGGACGTTCTGCACCAGGCGGTCCGCCTTGAGCACGATCTCGTTGGCGGCCTCGATCACCATGTCGCCCTTGACCACGACGGTCACCGTGGGCGTGCCGCCGTTGGCCAGCGCCAGCCGCGCCGCGCCGCCCGCGCTGTACAGTTCCACCGTTTCCGCGCCGTTGGCGTCCGCCAGGCGGATGGTGTTTCCCGCCATCGTCTGGATCTGCTTGGTCCCCGGCGCGTGGCCGGCCTTGTCGCCGCCGTTCCACAGCGAGCCCAGGACGAGGGGCCGTTCCGCGTCGCCCTGTTCGAACCCGACCGCGACCTCGTCTCCCACCTCGGGCAGAAAGCCGACGCCGCGCGAGTTGCCCGCGTACATGCTGGCCGTGCGCACCCATCCGCTGCGCTCGCCGCCGTCCATCCACGGATAGCGCACGCGCACGCGGCCCATCCCGGATGAATCGTCGTTGGCCACCACCATCGCGGTCACCACGCCGGGAATGGGGGACGGCGAAGGCGCCTCCCGCGCACGGTACGCCGCAAAGGGCGTGGCGCGAAAGGCGTTCTCATACTGCTGTCCATCCCACCGGTGCGTCACTTCCACCAGCCCGAACGCGCCAGTGGTGGGCAGCCGCCAGGTCTGGCCCTCGCCCACTTCGATGCGCTCGCCCGCGTTCAGCGCGGCGCGCGTGCTGCGCCCCTCCACCCACACGCCGCTCCCCAGGGCGCGCGCGCTTTCGCGCTGCAGCGCCGCCCGGGCGTCGGCCAGCGTGGGCGTGCGGCTGGTGAACGCGAGCACGCCGGGATCGCCGCCGCCAATCGCTTTCGTCGATCCGCGTTCGACGGCGGCGAGGAGCGAAGCCGCGCCGCCCAGCGTTTCCGGCGACTTGCGCACGCCGTGAAAGCGGTGGTCGCGCTTTTCACTCGATTGATACAGCGCGCCCTTCATCCCCGCGTTCACCGGCTGCGCGTGGCTGGTCAGCGACAGCAGGTCCACGCCCCACGACAGCGGATGCGACGTATCCTTGAACCCGCCCCGCAGCTCGATCCCGTCCTCCGCCGAAAGCATCAGCAGGCCGTGCTCGTCCGCCAGCCGGGCGAGAAAGCTCCACGCGCTTTCGTCGTACTGCACGTAGTTCAGCTGCGCCCCGCCCGCGGGCGCACTGCCGCCCAGTTTGGCGCCGAGCGCGCGAACGACGTCCGCCAGCGTGGAATTGGGATAGTACTTCGTGTCGCGGTGACGGTCCCACCGGTGCGACAGGCTCTTCGCCGAGACGACAAAGCGCGACGCGGCGTTGGCCAGGTGCTCCTCGCGCACGCTCACCAGCTCGCCGCGAAAGATCTCGTGCGTCCCCGCCGGATCGGTGATGGTGACGCGCACCGGCGCATCCAGCAGCTCTTCCGCCCGCACGCCGAAGCCCGACGGCCCGGAGCCGCCCGCCGATCCACCATCCGCAGATCCGCCGGACGCAGATCCGCCCGAAGCCGACGATCCACCATCGGACGACGAGGCACCGGACGACGAACCGCCGAACAGGGCGGCGGCGAGCGCGTCCAGTTCCCCCATCGCGCCCGCGTCGCGAAAGAACACCAGCTCGCAGGCGGCCGGCGTGGTGACGGAATCCACCACCTGCAGCCGCTCCACGCGGCTGCCCGCGAGCCGCACACCTCCCAGTTCCACCTCCAGCCTGGCCGACATGGGATGCCCCTCACACTGCGTTGCCGTGAAGTCCTGCACGGGCGCCGGCGGCGCCCGCGGCGAGGGCGGACGGCGCGGAACCCCGCGCCGCCCGGCCCGGCGCCATGGCCTACTTGGTCAGCTTGTGCTTGGACACGTTCGGCTCGTCCAGCGCCGCCACGATCTCCAGGTACAGCACGTTGTTGTACCCGGTCATGCTTTCCGCCGCCACGCCGCGGTTTCCGTCGCCGCCGGCCATGATGGAGGTGCCGCCCGGAGCCGGGTTGAACGTCTGGAACACCGAGATCCACCCCATGAACTCCACGTTGGAGAGCACCCGGTCACCGTCTTCGGAGAAGTAGGTGATGGAGATCTTCTCGGGGTTGTCCTTGGGGTCGGTCGCCTTGCGCCAGAGCGAAATCATCTGGTCCTGCGACAGGCGCGAAGTGTCGTGCACGTCCAGCCACACGTAGGCGCGGGCCTGCAGCGACTCGCCGATGCGGCGGCCCACCTGGTTCGCGTTGCGGGCCAGCGAGTACTTCGCCTCGACGGGAAAGAACTTCACGTCGCCCACTTCCACCTGAACCCGCTTGTAAGTCTGGTTTGCCATCGTCACACTCTCCGTTCCTGTCGGTTCCCGCCCTGGACAGCCGCCCTCTGCCGCTGCCCGCGCCCTCGGTACCACCATCCCCGCGCTACCCGCGCAGGCCCAGCAGCCTTGCCACCCGTCCCAGCAGCCCCGGCGGCGGCTCATCCCGCACCACCACCGGCACCGTTTCTGCTACAGTTGGCGTAACAGGTGCGCCCATGGGGGCGCGCCCCGCTCCGTCCGGCGCGTCTTCGGCCGGCGGAACCTCCTCTTCGCGCGGCACCCCGCGCGAGGAGAACTTCAGCGTGGAGTACCGCGTCGATCCGCCGCGCGCCAGGCGGCCGGAGCCGCCCAGCTCGCGCGTCACTTCCACGCCCAGGTCCGTGCGCCGCCCCGGCGCGCCATCCCGGGGCGGCTCGTCGGCCGTCACTTCTCGGCCTTGGCCCGGCCGAAATCCGGCGTGTCGATCTTGAGGTGGAACGTTTCCGCCGGTCCCACGGGGAGCACTTCCAGCGAAATGTCCAGCTGTCCCATCGCGAACTTGTCCTCGTCCATGTCGATGTCGAGGTCGAAGTTGTAGATGGTGCCCTTCTTCTTTTCGCTGTCCAGGAACTCCTCGATGGGGTTCCGCACCTGCTCCTTCACCAGGTCGCGCGTCAGCCGCTGCTCCGCCACGCGGCGCAGGTACACGGCCACCCGCCGCTCGATGTAGCGCAGCACCCGGTACGAAGTGAAGAACTTGAGGATGCCGTTGGGGTCCTCCGCCTGCGACCGGCTGCCCACGAAGCACAGGTCGTTGTCTTCATTGCGGATGACGGTCACCACCTGGCGCTCCATGCTCAGGTGCTCCATCTGCGAGATGCGCGGCTCGATGCGGGCCTTTTCCACCCCGCGCACCTTGCCGAAGATCATCCCCACCGGCCCCTGCGCGATCCCGCCGCCCGACGTGCGGTCCGTGCGCACCAGGCATCCGCCAAAGATCAGCGACGAGGGCGCGTACAGGTCGGCGTCCTCCGCCGCGCCGTCCGCTTCCTCAAACCAGTGGCGGTCGCGCAGCTTGACCCATCCCGCGATCACCACGTCAGCCGCCGCGCGGTCTTCCGGCCGCTTGAGGAACTCGTACGCGCCGCCGTCCGTGCGGAACTGGTCGCTCAGCTGGCGGAAGCTGCCCTCGTCCTTGAGGTCGCCGATGAGGAGCATGCCCCACGTGTTGGCGATGTCCTCGAAGCGCTTGCGCACGTCATCCGGGATGTAGCCGGGAACGACGAGGTTGCAGATGAACTGCCGGAAGTTGAAGGTGTCGTTCCGGCTCTGCACGAACTCGTCGATCGCCTCGATGGTGCTGCTTTCCGTCGAGTTGCGGATGGCGGCCACGTCGGCGTTGTAGATGTGGAACTCCACCGGCGCGCGCTGCATGTTGTCGCGCACCTCGGCGTTCTCAAAGAACAGGTGCAGCTGGCGGTAGCTGCGCTCCACCGGGCGGATCTGCTTGTACATCTCCGCCAGCACCTGGTCGCGGATGCCGGACGCGTCCTCGATGGCGGCGTCCAGCTTGGCGAGGGCCTGCTCGTACCCGTCGTCTTCCGACAGCAGGTTGGCGAAGCTGGTGACGCGCTCCAGGAACTGCGACGCGCTTTCCGGAGAAAAGATCTCGCTGAGCGCGGTGCGCGGCGGCGCGGGGTGAATGACGTTGAAGATTTCTTCGATCGCCTTGCCCGCCTTGCGCTTGCCGATGATTTCCTGCGCGGTGCGTGTGACCACGGGATCGCTCATGCGTCATCTCCTTCGGCGTGGCCCGCGATCAGGCGGAGCTGGGACTCGAACTCGCGCACGGCGGCCAGGATTTCCGCCCGCTGCTCCGGCTGGTCCCAGGCGCGCTTCACCGGCAGCGTGCCGAAGCGCTCGCGCATGCGGTGCAGCAGGTCGATGCGGGCCTGCAGGTCGGCCAGGTCGTTGCGGCGCGACGGGTGCCGCTGGCGGATCTGCTTGGGGTCGAAGTCCTTGAGGCTGCCGAACTCCAGCTCCGCGACGAACTCCGTCCCTTCCTCGCCCACCGTGGTGCGGAAATCCAGGTGCGGCTTGAAGGTCTCGAAGGCCTCCGACAGCGAGCTCACGCGGGTGGGACGCTCGTCTTCCCCGGCTTCTTCGCCCACGCGGTCGAAGGTCATGGGGAGCACGGTCAGCGTGGTGTCCGTGGGCACTTCGCGTGGAGCCGGACGGACGCCGGCTCGGGTGACGCGCACTACAGGCATTGCGGAGCCTCCGTGTTGGTCGAAAGCGGCGGACGATCTCTCCCGCGGTCCAGCGCAAGCGGCGGGCCCGCGAAACCGGCCGGTAAGGTGTTGTCGCTCAATCTCATTGGCCCCGCGCCACCCGCCGCGCGGCGTTGGCCGTTGCATCCGTGGGCCGGCGCGGCGGCGCGTCGCGCAGATCCGTGCGCAGCCCGCCCGGCGCCGCGGGCTCCGGCGCGCCCCGCCCGGGGAGCGGAATGGTGCGCGGGCGGGGGGCGGGCACCGGTCCCGCGTCGGCCACCGCCCACGTCCACCGGGGCACGCCGATCCATAGAATGGCCAGCACGCCGGCCAAGGAAAGCAGGATCACGGCCCGGCGCCACGCCGTCCCCGCGTCCCCCTGCAGCGCCCACCCCGCCGCCGCCGCGGAATCCGCCACGCCCTGAAACGCGGGAAGGGCGTACAGGGGCGGCACCCACCGCGCGTCCCGTCTCACGCCGCCCTCCTGCGGCACGCTCCACGCGCCGTACGGAAGGGCGCCGCGGGCCAGCCATCCCCGGTTGGCGACCGGCAGGACCCAGGTCAGCTCGCGCGTGGCGCCCAGCTGTCCCCCCACCCGCGCAAACACCCGCGCCAGCGCGACGGGATCTTCCGGCACCGTGAAGTCGCGCCCGGCGGAGGAGGCCAGCAGCCGCAGTTCGTTGGCGTCCACCCCCGTCCCGAAGCCGACCAGGTAGACGGGAATCCCGCCCGCCCGCACCCGCTCCGTCGTCGACCGCTGCCCGGCGGGGCCCGCCAGAAGGCCGGGGTCGTCCCCCGCGCCCGCCACGTCGTTGCGCCCGTCGGTAATCACCAGCAGCGCCCGCGCCCCCCGCTCCCGCTCCAGCACCTCCAACCCGGTGACGATGGAGGTGTACAGCCCCGTGTTTCCCGCCGGCACCGGCAGGTAGTCCACCTGCTTGGCCGCCTCCGCGGGCGGGCCGAAGCGCGCCTGGCGAATGCGCCCCTGCACCTGCGTGCTGGAGAACGGCGCCACCCCCACCCGCACCGCGTTGGCCGGCAGCGCGCCCAGAAAGCCGCGCAGCGCCGAGCGGGCCGCCTGCATTCCCCCGCCCGCCATGCTCCCGCTGACGTCCACCAGCACCAGCAGCGTCACCGGCTCCGCCGGGGCGCTGGCGCGGACGGCGGGGGCGCGCAGCCCCAGCGGTCCCAGCCGCCCCGCCCATCCCGCCGAGTCCGGCGCGCCTTCTCCCGGGCGGAAGACGACGGTGGACTGCAGGCAGGGGAGGCCGCGCCCTTCCACGCAGCGCACCAGCCGCGGCGGCATCGTATCCGCCACCTCCACCGCGTCCGCCGTCTGCGCCGCGGCCGGCCCGGCGCAGAGCAGGAGGGCGGCGATCATGGCCATCCTGCGAAAGCGGTAGCTTCCCCCGCCCGCCACGATGCGGTCCCCGTCGCGCAGTTCCGCGGGCTCCAGCAGCGCGCGTCCGGAAACCGTCACCGCCGACGAGCCGCGCGGAGCCACGGCGCAGAGCCCGTCCCTCACGTAGACGGCGGCCGCGGGAAGCTCCACCACCGCCCCCTCCGCCAGCCCCCACTCGCGCAGGCCCAACAGTCCCCGCCGCCGCCGGTCCGCCGCTTCCAGCTCCAGCACGCCCAGCGAGCGCATCAGCGCCGGTCCCGCCGTTCCCCATCCCACCCCCGCGCCCACGACGGCGAAGGCGAGCGCCTGCCACAGGTCCGACGCGCCGGGGAGGGAAAACACGACGCCGGCAAAGATCCCCGCCGCCGCCCCGGCCAGCGCGGCGTCCAGCACGCCGCGGCGGTCCGACTTCCATCCCGCCAGCCCCAGCGCGGCGCCCAGTCCAGCGGCCAGCAGCGCCCATCCCAGCACGCGCATCGCCAGGAACCCGCCCCGCCCCGGCGCCGGCCACAGCGCACCGCCCAGCCACGTCCCCGCCGCCCCGCCGATCATCGCGCCCACCATCCCCAGCAGCGCGCCGGTGAGCGCCGTGCGCCCGAGCCCCGCGTTGCGCCGCAGCCCTGCCCCCGCGCCGGTAAAGGCACCGATCCACGCGCCCATCAGCGTGGCGGCGGCAACGTCCAGCCGCGCGTAGCTGTCGATCATCGGCCCGAGGTCGTCCAGCATCCAGGTGGCCAGCCAGGCGGCCAGCGCCCCCGTCGCGCCCCAGACGGCCGCCGCGTACGCGCCCTTGGGTGCCCGGCGGGGCGGCGGCGGCTCCGGCGCGGCCACCTGAATGCGCACCGCCTCGCGCCGGCGGGGGCGCATCCGCAGTTCCAGCGAGCGCTCCGGGGCCAGCCCCAACTGCGCCGGCGTCTGCCCGGTGGGGACCTCGCGGCCGTTCCAGAACACCCCCAGCTCCTGGTCCGGTCCCCCCGCCAGCACCACCCCGTGCGCGTTCAGCTCCTCCAGAATCTGCCGCACCTGCGGCTCCAGGAGGCGCTCCTGGTCGATGGTGAAGCGCCGCCGCTGCGGGCCCTGGCTCGTCTCGAATTCAATCAGGTACGCCGGCATTCGCCATCCCGCCCGGGGGTCGTAACGAGTGTAATGGTAGCACCATAGGGGGCAGCCCGGCAACTGCTGCTGTCGCAGTTGTTACAAACTACCCTTGCTCTGCACGCCCTTCCCGGCCAGCTTGGGGTCATGCCGACCTCGCCCCGCCTGATCCCCGTCGCGCCCACCCGCGGGCCGGAAGTGCCCATCCACGACACACCGTTCTGGATCGGCGCTTCGCAGGATGCCGCGCTCCCGGTCTTTCTTCCCGGCGTAGCGCCGCGGCACGTCGCCATCGTGGAGCGCGAAGACGGTCTCTGGGCCTCCCCGGCCCGCGGCGCCGGGACTTCGATCGAGCTGAACGGCGTCCGGTTGATGGATCCGGTGCGGCTGCGCAGCGGAGACGTGCTGCGCGTGGCGCCGGGCGCGGCGTACCGGTACGACAGCGGCGAGCCCGCCGCGCGTCCCCGCCCCGCCGCGGAGGCCTTTGTTCCCCCGCCCCCGCCCGTTCCGCCGCCGCCCCGGGCGAGGCCGAAGCGCCGTATCACGGTCCGGCGTCCGCGGTGGACGCACGTCGCGGTGGCGCTTTCCCTGCTGCTTCTGCTGGGCGCGGCCGGGGTGCTCGTCTACGCGCTCACCCGGCCGGACACGGTGCAGCCACTGTCCGAGGCGGACGCGAGGGAGTACGACCGCCTGATCGCGACTTCCTACGAGCACGTGGAGCGTGGGGCCACGCTGCTGGATCTGGGCATTCCCCAGGAGGCGCTGCGCGAGTTCGCCCGGGCCACGCGGGTGCTGGAAACCAGCCGCCTGCGCGACAACGCCTGGGTGCGGCCGCAGATCGCCACGCTGGAGCGCACCATCGCCGCCGTGTACCGCGAAAAGCGCGTCGCCGTCCCCGCGGGCTACCGCGACGCGCCCAAGGCTCCCTCCGCGGCTCCCGCGCCGGTGCGGCCGGGCTCGCAGCTTTCCTCCGCGGAGTTCACGCGGCGGTTTGATGAGGTGCAGCAGCGCTTTGAGGAGCGCTTCGGGCGGCGCATCGTGGTGACCGGGCGCGACCACGCGGAGCATCTGTCGCTGTACGGCCAGGGCGGCGCCATGGACCTGCGGGTCCGCGACCTGTCGCGCGAGCAGATCGAGTTTGCCGTGCAGGCGCTGCGGGCGCAGGGAATCCGGGTGAAGGACTTTTCCACTGACCAGGTTCTTCGCGCCCAGGTGGCCAGCGCGCGCGCCGCCGGGTTGAACGACCGCGCCAGCACCGGGCTGCACCTGCACATCGACCGCTTCGTCTCCCGCCGCGACCGCTGGACCGTGCAGTAGCCCGGCGGCGGGGATGGAACGCCGGCCGGAGGAGCAAGCCGGATGCCATCCATCTTCCTCTTACGCGCCGGAAATTGATCCGGCGCAACGGGATACGGCGCGGGTGAAAACGCTAAATGCCGCAGATTCACCAACATCGGTGAATCTGCGGCATTCGGTTTTCGGGGCGGATGAATCTCCGCCGCGCGTCTGTTTCCCGCCCGTTACTGCCGGTCGGACGATCCGCCGTCGCGAGACGGGCCTGACTGGACGAACACCTGCGAGGTGAACGGGCGGATCCACGTTTCCGCCCACTGCCGGTAGCGCTGCTCCGCCTCGGCGGCCGGATACACCTGCTGCAGCAGTTCCAGGATGCGGTAGCTTTCGCCCGTCACCATGGGGTCAAGCAGAAAGACGTACGTGAAGCTGCCGTCCGGGTTGGCGCGCGTGGGAAAGATGATGCGCGCCTGGCGGAACCCGCGCACGCGCTCCGGATTCTTGCGGGCGACTTCCTGCACGGCGGGCCAGTAGCTTTCGCGCACGAACCGCTCAAAGCGGTCGCGCCCGTCCGGGCGGACGTAGTACTGCACCAGCGAAACGGTGTCGCCCGCCACGGCGCGCCCGCCCATGGGCGACGGGCCCTTGGAGGCGGAGCCGCAGGCGGCGGTGACGGCAAGAAGGCCGAGCGCCCACCAGCGGGGCGCAATCCGGAGCGGCAGGTTCACGAGCGGTCCTCGTCAGGTGAGGTTGCGGGGCGGGCGCCCCGTCAGCACTCGCCGACCAGGGGCCGCTCCCTCATGGCCAGCACCCAGCGCTGCTCCGCGCCGGGGCCAAGCTGGAACGTCCTCGTCTCGGTGCAATATCCGGGCGCGTCTACGACGATGGTGGCCGTGCGCCGCGGGGTGAGCTGCACCGTGGGATTGCTGCTGGGCGCGCCGCCGTTCACCGAACGCGACCATCCGCCCGGGAGCGATCCGTCCAGGATGACCACGGCCTTGCGGGTGGATTCCTCGCGCTTGGGCCGCTCGCGGGGCTCTTCCGTCCGCACGGGCGCGGCGGCCGGGGTGTCGGGCTGCACCGCGGGGACGGCCAGCGGGGTGTCCGCGGGAACCGGAGCCGGCACGGCGGCAACAGTGGTGGGCTCCGGCGCGGCTGGCTCGTCCGCGCCGGAACCGAGCAGCGCGAAGAGCGCCAGCCCGCCGAACACGGCCACGCCGATTCCCGCCACCGTCAGCAGGCCGTGCCGGCGCCGCGGCGCGGGAGCCGGGGATGCGGCCGCGTCGGCGTCCGCGCGCGAAAGGCCGAGCATGGGATCGGTGATCTCGTCGGGCGCGGGCGCCGGCCATCCCTCATCATACGCGGGCTCCGGCTCGTAGCCGTAGTCCGCGGGCGCCGCGTAGTCAGCGGCGGGGGCGGCCGAGGCGAGCGGGCCTTCCCACGCGAGTACGAGGGAGAAGCCGTCGCGCTCGCCCGGGTCCTGCTGCAGAGCGAGGCCCACGAGCCGCCCGCTCCCGGCCTCGCGCGCAAAGTACAGGGGCGCGCCGCCGGTGCGCTCCAGCGCGCCGAGCACATCGTACGTCCCCGCCGCGGCGCTGCTTACGGTGCGCAGCAGGGCGTCCGCGCCGCCTTCGGGGGTGATGGAGCCGGTGCCGTAGCCGCGCGTCTCGCAGTTGGCGCAGCGGTCTTCCCACCCTTCCTTGGGCGAGCCGCACCCCATGCACAGGCTGCCCACCACGGGCACGCCAGGACCCAGGCGGGGGATGACCTCGATTTCGTCGCCCTGGAACGCCAGGGCCAGCACGGTGAGAAGTCCGGTGTCCAGATCACGCGCCAGGAACGCGATCCGCTCCTGGTCGTGCCCCAGTTCCCCGAGAACGTCGTACGCGCCCTCCGTGGCCTCCTGAACAGTGCGGAACAGATCCTCGTACATGAGCTCGCGTAGACGTGGCTGGCCCCGCCGGAAGTCAACATGGGGCGACGCACCAAGATACCGCGAGATTTCCATGCGGGAAAGGCTGCGGAGCCGCTGGAATCCGGCCGGCGGCCGATGTCCGCCGCGGAGTTCAGGGGCGCTCCGCGGGAATGGGTGAGCGAGGCGCGGCCTCAGCGGCGGATCACCCGCCGGAATGTTCGCGGTGAGCGCGCAGGCGGCGGATCTCGGCGATGAGCCGCGGGATGTCGCCGCGGCAGTGCGCGATGAACTTCAGGTCATCCGCGGTGGCACCGTATGGCAGCAGATCCATTTCCCCGCCCTCCCGTGTGCGATGGATGCGGATGTAGATGGGAAACTGCGGGTGCTCCGTGCCGTCGGCCACCAGCGTCCACGGACCCGGCGAGGCACGATCCGCGAGCTTCTCGATCCGCGCCAGCTCCGCCGCATCCATCTCGCTCCCGCTGGGATCGGCCGCGCTTCGCAGCCGCCGCGCCACCGCCACCAGCCGCGGCACCTCGCGCCGCGCGGCCGCGATGAAGTCCTGGTCCTCATCCGTGGCGCCCAGTTCAATGTCCTCCCCCGGCGTCATGATGAAGTCGCTGCCAGACCAGTGATCCCGTCCCTCGATGTACGATGCCCACGGCCCGGACGAAACCGCTCGGACGCGTGCTTCGATCGCCTGCAGGTCCAGCGGATGATCATCGTGCATGGCGATGTTTTGATCGGGAGAATCCGTCCGTAGGAACAGCTTCGCAGCCGCCCGCGTTCATCAACCATCCTGCGTTGATGGCACTGGCCGCGAACGATCCGCATCCACCGTTCCCGATGAGAGCCTGCATCGCGACGAGCACGCCCGTTCTCGCGGGGAAAATAGATCCTTCGTCGGCGCCAACCTGCTGTGCCGGTGATAGTTGCAGCGGCGCCTCCTCAGGACGGCGCCATCGGGCGCCGGGGCGGATGTAGACGCGTTCCCCACCCGTCGTCATGCTGACGGGGACGGCGGATTACCGCCTTTCATCGACCCCAAGCTCAGGGCCCCACGCCCAGCATCTGCTCCACGCGGAGGTCGGCGGAGGAGGCGCCCACCTGCAGGCGGACGGGGCGCGGCTCCAGCAGCCAGCGATCGTTGTCGGCATCCCAGTAGCGCAGTTCATCCGCGCGCAGCGTCATCTGCACGGTGCGCGTCTGGCCCGGTTGCAGCGGCACGCGCGCAAAGCCCTTGAGCTCGCGCACCGGCCGCTCCACTGCGGAGCCGGGATAGGATACGTACAGCTGCACCACCTCGTCGCCCGCGCGCGCGCCGGTGTTGGTGACATCCACGCTCACCGTCACCTGGCCGCCGGGCGCAACCGAGGCGGCGCTCGTCCGCAGGTTGGCGTAGCGGAACGTCGTGTAGCTGAGGCCGTGGCCGAACGCGTACAGCGGCTCCCCGCGAAAGAAGCGATAGGTGCGCCCCGCCATCGCGTACTCCCCGAACGGCGGCAGGTCCTCCACGCGGCGGTAGAAGGTGACGGGAAGCCGTCCGGCGGGATTGTAGTCGCCAAAGAGCACGTCGGCGATCGCGTTGCCCGCCTGTCCCGGATACCACGCCTCCACGATGGCCGGCACGTGCTCCTGCGCCCAGCCGACGGAAAGCGCGCTGCCGTTCAGAAGCACCAGCACCGTCGGTTTGCCCAGCGCCGTCACGCGCTCCAGCAGCCGCTGCTGCGAGGCGGGCAGGTCCAGGCTGGTGCGGTCGCCGCCGCGGAATCCATCGACCTCCACCTTCATTTCCTCCCCCTCCAGCCGCGGCGACAGGCCCAGGAAGAGGACCACGGCATCCGCCTGCCGCGCCGCGTCCATCGCCTCGCCTTCCAGGTCGCCGGGCGGCGCGTCCCACACCAGCTGCACCTGCGCGTCGCCGTACGACTCGTGCGCGTCCACGCGGATGGGGTACGCGCGGCCGGCCTCCAGGTGCACGGGCTCGGCGGATACGACGCGCGGATCGCCCAGTTCGTCGCGGTAGTTGTACTGCGAGCGCACGAGCAGCGTGTCCGCCAGGTACAGCTCGAAGCGCGTGGTGGCGATCATTCCCAGCCGGTACGTCCCCGTGCGCGTGGGACGCAGCGTGCCCGTCCAGCGCACGCCAAAGTCGTCGTCGTTCATGTCCGCGCGCGGGGCGCGGTCGTGCCAGTCGGCGTTGAGCGTGCTGTCCGTGCCCGTGAACAGCGGCGCCCCCTCCAGCGCTCCGGTGCCGAAGTACTCCGCGCGCAGCCCCGGCCGCCCGTCCGGCCCGCCGAGCGCGGCGGCGGGGACGATCTCGTGAAAGGGAAAGCCGTCCGCCAAGTCGGCGCCGCGGGCGTACAGCACGCGCGTCCCCGGCGCCACCGCCTCGCGAATGCCGCGCAGCGGGGTGATGACGTCGGATGGTACGCCGTTGTAGTTGCCCAGCAGCATCAGCCACTGGTCCGCGTTGGGGCCGATGACAGCCAGCGTCCCCAGGTCGCGCCGCAGCGGCAGCACGCCGTCGTTCTTGAGCAGGACGATGGACTCGCGCGCCACTTGCCGCGCCAGTTCGCGGTGCGCGGGCTGGTCCACGACGGAATACGGGATCTGCGCGTAGGGCACGCGCGACGGCGGATCGAACATCCCCAGGCGGAAGCGGCCGGTAAAGAGGCGGCGCACGGCCGCGTCGATTTCCGCTTCGCTGATCAGGCCCTGGCGGACGGCGTTCACCAGCGCCGGGTACACCTTGCTGCCGCAGTCCAGATCCGTCCCCGAGCGCACGGCCAGCGCGGCCGCTTCCTCCGGCGTGGCGACCAGCTTGTGGTTCAGGTAGATGTCGTCCACGGCCCAGCAGTCGCTGACCACGAATCCATCGAACCCCCACTCGCGGCGCAGAATGCCCTGCAGCAGCGGCTCGCTTCCGCATGCGGCCAGCGCGTTTACACGGTTGTAGGCGCACATGAGCGAGTACGCGCCGCCCTCGCGGATGCCTCGCTCAAAGTGCGGAAGATACGCTTCCCGCAGATCGCGCTCGCCGACCACCGCGTCGAACACGTGCCGCTCCGGCTCCGGCCCGCTGTGCACGGCGAAGTGCTTGACGGTCGCCACCGTCTTGAGATAGGTGGAGTCGTCGCCCTGCAGCCCGCGGATGAACTGCACGCCCAGGCTGCCGGTGAGGAACGGGTCCTCGCCGTACGTTTCCTGCCCGCGGCCCCAGCGCGGATCGCGAAAGATGTTGATGTTGGGCGACCACAGCGTGAGGCCCTGGTAGCGCAGGCGGCGGTCGTGGCGCACGTACTCGTGGTGCTTGGCGCGCGCCTCGTCGGAGATGGCGACCGCCATGCGGTGCACCAGGCTGTCGTTCCACGTCGCGGCGTAGCCGATGGCCTGCGGAAACGAGGTCGCCAGCCCGGAGCGCGCCACGCCGTGCAGCGCCTCGTTCCACCAGTTGTACCGGGGCACGCCCAGGCGGTCGATGGCGGGCGCCTGGTCCAGCATCTGAGAGACTTTTTCCTCCAGCGTCATCCGCGCGACCAGATCGTTCACGCGCTGCGCGACGGGCAGGTCCGGATTGAGGTACGCCGGCGCCTGCGCGCTTACGGACTGCGCGCCGAGCAGCAGCCCGCACCACGCGGCGAGTGCCTTCAGAATGGAGTTCCGGCTGGCAACCATGGATTTCTCTGGGAGGGCCGAACGAGTGGGCCTGCAGAACGTGCGGGGAGAGTAGAGATAAGATGACTTGTCGATCCGCCGCAAGAGTGAACGCGTCCTGCCTCAGGCGTATCGTTGTGCTCTGATGAGGGGGATACCAACGACGGGAGGCACGTGCAGATGCCACGCCCCCGCGCTCGCGGTCTCATCCGCAAACGAGATAACGCCCAAGGCGTCATCCTGAGGAGGCGCCGGCCGATGTTTCGGCGGGGCCACAACTTGGCGCCGACGAGGATCTGCTTTCCCCGCGAGAACGGGTGTGCTTGTCGCGGTGTTGGCTCGGCGGAAAGTAGATCCTTCGGTCGCGCATGACTCGGCTCCGAGGAAAGTACGGTGCGCGCTCCCTCAGGATGACGCCGTGGGCGTTTACCGTCTGATGACACCGGGGCGTCTAGCGTGAGACGGCGCCGTTTGCGTTCACCACCTGATCACGCGGTGGGCGTTTACCGTCTGATGACACTGGCGCGTCCAGCGTGAGATGGCGCCGTTCGCGTTCACCAATCCATGACGCGGTGGGCGTCCTTGTGGGTAACGCTTTGGCACTCAGAGGGCGCGTTGGTTGTCAACGAAACGAGGTGCGCTCATCGGCAGCGACGGGTTCGTGAGCGGCGCGGGGTTGTGCGGCGGACGGCGGGCGGCGCATGTTGGCGCGACGCTGAGCGCGGCTGAGAGGGCCGCGAGGGCGCATGATTTCGGACGGAGGTTCTGGATGATGATAGCTTGGAAGCGGATGTCTCTCCTGCTGCTCGCGGCGTGTGCGGCGCCGCCGCGGCCCGCGGGCGCGCAGTCCGACCCGCTGACGCGCGCGTACACGCCGCAGGAGTGTTCCAGCTGCGCGGAATGGAACGCTCCGCATCGCCCCGTGCACCTGTTCGGCAACACGTACTACGTGGGCACCCAGGGACTCGCCTCCATCCTGATCACGTCACCGGACGGGCACGTGCTGATCGATGGCGCCCTGCCGAACTCAGCCCCGCTCATCCTGGCCAACATCCGCTCGCTCGGCTTCGATCCGGCGGATGTGAAGCTCATCCTCAATTCCCACGCGCATTTCGACCACTCCGGAGGCTTCGCCGCGCTGCAGCGCGCGACGGGGGCACCGGTGGCGGCAAGCGCGCAGAGCGTGCAGGCGATTCGCAGCGGCCGGTCCGGCGACAACGATCCGCAGCACGGCGAACTGGTCGGCACGCCGCCGGTCGCCAACGTGACGCTCATCCACGAAGGCCGGCCCATGCAGGTGGGCAGCCTGTCGCTTACGCCGTACCTCACGGCGGGCCACACACCCGGCGGCACCACGTGGACGTGGCGCTCGTGCGAGGGCGAGCGGTGCGTCAACTTCGTGTACGCAGACAGCCAGACGCCCATCTCCGCGGATGGATTCCTGTTCAGCGCCAGCCCGCGCTACCCCAACGCGGTGGCGGACTTCCGGCGCGGATACGAGGTGCTGGAGCGGCTGTCGTGCGACATCCTCATCACGCCGCACCCGGGCGCGTCCAACCTGTGGCAGCGCGCGGCCACCGCGCCGGACGGCCTGATCGATCCGCAGGCGTGCAAACAGTACGCGGCCAGGAGCCGCGAACAGCTTCAGACCCGCCTGCAGACCGAGCAGGCGCGGCGCAACTGAGGTCCGCGAACCGGGCACATCCGCCGGTTATCGATGGATCGAGACTGAAAGGCCCGCCCGGGCGCTCCGGGGCGGGCCTTTTCGTCTTTGATCGCCGCCGGGCCGTGAAGGCCCCTCCCCCGGCCCCTCCCCGTGCAAACAGACGCACGGAGAGGGGAGCACTGCAACGACACGCATTCCGGAAGGTGCCGCGCGTGCGGACGGGCCCCCTCTCCCCGGCCCTCTCCCCCGCTCCGCGGGAGAAAGAGAGACCTCAGCGCGACGCCAATTTGCGGAATGGGTTGCGGCCCTTTGATGCAGCTGAAGCCCCGAACGGGGCGCGAATAGCGCCGTGTCGGGGGTTCCCGCTGTTTGAGCGGCGGATTCATTCGCTCACGGATTCCGCGTCGCGCACCGCTCCCATCCAACGAACCCAAGCCGCTGTTTGCTCTCGATCAGGTGAAGCCTCACGGTACCGCTGTGAGTCTTTCCGCCGTTGCCGCGGCAGCTTCCGTTGCTCACGCCACGAACGCTCGCGGACCACTTGCGCCGCCTCTCTTTGTATCGTAAAGTACTTCACCTTCCGGACGCCTTTGCGCCGCCACACCCGTTCTCCCCTTCCGATCCACGGGACGAGAAGCAGCGATGGAACTGCAGATTCGCGACGTATCCAAGACGTATCCCAACGGGGTGCAGGCGCTGCGGGACGTGACGCTCACGATTCCGGCGGGGATGTACGGACTGCTGGGCCCCAACGGCGCCGGCAAATCCACCCTCATGCGCATGCTGGCCACCCTGCAGGAGCCGGACGCCGGGACGATCACGCTCGGCGGCCTGGACGTGGTGCGGCAGAAGCACCAGGTGCGGCAGACGCTGGGCTATCTGCCGCAGGAGTTCGGCGTGTACCCCAGGGTGAGCGCCGAGGCCCTGCTGGACCACTTCGCCATCCTCAAGGGCATCCCCCACAAAAAGGCCCGCCGCGAAGTGGTGGAGGCGCTGCTGCGGCAGACGAATCTGTGGGAAGTGCGCAAGCAGAAGCTGGGCGGCTACTCCGGCGGCATGCGGCAGCGGTTCGGCGTGGCGGTGGCGCTGCTGGGCAATCCGCGCCTGCTCATCGTGGACGAGCCCACGGCGGGGCTGGACCCGGCCGAGCGCGTCCGCTTTCTGAACCTGTTGAGCGAACTGGGCGAGAATAGCGCGGTGATCCTGTCCACGCACATCGTGGAAGACGTTTCGGAGCTGTGCACGCGCATGGCCATCATCGACCGGGGCGAGATCCTGCTGGAAGCCGAGCCGCTGGGCGCAATCCACGACATGCGCGGAAAGATCTGGCGCAGCGTCATCGAAAAAAGCGAACTGGCCGAGGTGGAGCGGACGCACGCGGTGATCAGCACCAAGCTGCTGGCCGGCCGCACGCTGGTGCACGTCTACGGCGATGCATCGCCCGGCGCCGGCTTCGCGCCGGTGGAGCCGGACCTGGAGGACGTGTACTTCAGCACCATGGCGGGGCACATCGGGCGGCGCCGCGCACGGGCGGAGACGCCGCGATGAAGTTCCGCGAGATCTTTCGCTTCGAGCTCGCCTACCAGCTGCGCCGCCTGACCACCTGGCTGTACTTCGCGGCGCTGGCGACCGTCGCCTTTCTGTTTGTGCGGGGCGCCTTTCTGGCCGACGCGCTCTACGCCGACTTCTATCTGAACTCGCCCTTCGTCATCGCCAGCGCGATGGTCGTCGCCAGCCTGTTCTGGTTCATCGTGGCCGCGCCGGTCGCGGGCGAACTGGCGTCGCGCGACGTGGAAACGGGGATGCACCCCATCACCTACACCGCGCCGGTCACCAGGACGGAGTACCTGGGCGGGCGCTTTCTGGCCGCCCTGGCGCTGAACGCGTTCCTGATGCTGGCGGCGGTGCTGGGGATTCTGCTGGCGGTGTACGCGTCCGGCGTGGATCCCGAGGTGGTGGGCCCCTTTCGCCCGGCCGCGTACCTGACGGCGTACGGCTACATCGCGCTGACCAACGTGTTCGTGGGGACGGCCATCCAGTTCGCGTGGGCGGCGCTGGGCCGGCGCGCCATCGCCAGCTACGTGGGGAGCGTGCTCCTCTTTTTCGTGGCGTATGGGGGGGTGATCGGGGTGGGGATGTTCCTGGGGCGGCAGGACCTGGCGGCGGCGCTGGACGTGTTCGGCCACGTCTTCCTGACCTCGGACCTGGTGCTGAACTGGACGCCGATCGAAAAAAGCACGCGCCTGATTACGCTGGACGGGCCGCTGCTGCAGAGCCGGCTGCTGTGGTTCGGCGTGGCGCTGGCGGCGCTGGCGTTCACCCACGCCCGCTTTCGTTTCGCCCATCCCGTGGCTGGCTCGCCGTGGAGCCGCCACATCCGCCGGCGCGCCGCCCACGCGCCCATCCCCGCGGGGAGCGAGATGGCGCACGCGGCGCCCATCTCCGTGCCGGACGTCGCGCGGACGTGGGGGTTCGCGGCGTACGCGCGGCAGACGATCGCCGTCACCGCGGAGTCGTTCCGGGTGATCATCCGCAGCCGCGCGGGGCTGCTGCTCTTTGTCATCATCGCGGCGATGACGGCGCGGCTGCTTCCCGAGTACATGGTGAACCAGGGCACGCCCCTGTTCCCCCGCACCGAGTACGTCCTCACCTTTCTGACCGCGGCCGTCACCAGCTTCATGACGCCGTGGGTGGTCACGCCGCTGCTCATCATCCTCTACGCCGGCGAGCTGGTGTGGCGCGAGCGCGAGGCCGGGCTGGGCGACATCACCGACGCCGCGCCGGTGCCGGAGGGCGTCCTGTTCGCGGGCAGGTTCCTGGGGCTGGCGCTGGTGCTGGCCCTGTGGATGGTGATTCTGGGAGGGGCCGGCATGCTGGCGCAGCGCAGCATGAACTACCGCCTCTTTGAGCCGGGGCTGTACCTGAAAGTGCTGCTGGGGCTTCAGCTTCCCGAGTACCTGCTGCTCGCGGTGCTGGCGCTGGTGGTTCAGGGCGTCGTGACGCAGAAGTACGCCGGACACCTGGCCGCCGTCCTTCTGTACGCGCTGATCCTGTTCGCCGGGCGGCTGGGGATCGGGCACAACCTGCTGGTCTACGGCGCCGCGCCGCGCTGGTCGTACACGGACATGCGCGGGTTCGGCGCGTCGCTGGGGCCGTGGACCTGGTTCATGCTCTACTGGGGCGCGTGGGCGCTGCTGCTGGCCGTGGCGGGGACGCTGCTGTGGGTGCGCGGCCGCGACCGGGGCGCGCGGGCGCGGCTGCGGCAGGCGCGCGGCCGGCTGACCCGTCCGGCGGCGGGGGCGCTGGCGGCCGCGGCGGGGCTGGGGCTGGGGCTGGGCGGCTTCATCTTCTACAACACCAACGTGCTCAACGAGTACCGCGGCGCGGGCGCCAGCCTGGAGGTGCGCGCCGAGTACGAGCGGCGCTTCGGGCGGTACGCGTCGCTCCCGCAGCCCCGGCTGGCGGGCACCCGGCTGCACGTGGAGATCTATCCGGAACGGCAGGGCATCGACATCCACGGCACCTACCTGCTGGTGAACCGCGGCTCCACCCCCATCCGCGACATCCACCTGGCGACGGCGGCGGGCGCGCGCACCAGCGGGGTGCTCTTCGACCGCCCGGCGCGGCGGGTGGTATCCGATGACCGTCTGCGCTACCACATCTACGCGCTGGCGGCGCCGCTGCAGCCGGGCGACTCGGTGCGGCTGAGCTTTGCAGTGAAGCTGGAGCCGCGCGGGTTCCGCAACGCGGGCGTAAACCACTTCCGCACCCGCAACATCACCTACTTCAAGAGCCTGGACTGGCTCCCCGCCATCGGCTACCAGGCGGACCGCGAGCTTCTGAAGCCGGGCGAGCGGCGCGCGCACGGTCTTTCCGCCCGCCCGCTGCTCCCCACCCTGGCCGACGCGGACGCCGGGGGCGCAGAAGACGTCACGGGCGAGGCGGGGACGGTCGCCGCCGAGCGCGTCGTGGTGGAGACGGTGATCGGGACGGTGGCGGGGCAGACCGCCGTGGCGCCGGGCGCGCTGCGCCGCACGTGGATGGAGGGAGGGCGCCGCTACTTCCAGTACGCGACGGATACGCCCATCGGCACCGAGTACGCCTTCTTTTCCGCCGCGTACGCGCTGCGCGAGGAGGTGTGGACGCCCCCGGCGGGAATGGGGCGGCCGGTGACCATCCAGATCTACCATCATCCCAGCCACGCCATCAACATGACCCGCATGCTCCGTAGCGTGCGCGGAAGCATGGACTACTACACGCGCGCCTTCGGTCCCTATCCGCACGGCGGCATTCTGCGGCTGGTGGAGAACCCCGGGGCCGGGATGGGCGCGCACGCGGACGCCACCACCATCGACTACACGGAAGGCTTTTCCCGCTACAACCCCGATGCGGACCCGCGCGGGCTGGACCTGCCGTCCGCCATCATCGCGCACGAGATGGCGCACCAGTGGGGCGTTCCCTACGCCTACGCCGAGGGCGCGCCGCTGCTGTCCGAGAGCTTTGCGTGGTACGCGGCCATGGGCGTGGTGGAGCGCACGTATGGTCGCCAGCACCTGGAGCAGCTGCGGCGCTTTTTCCGCCAGCCGACGCCCATTCCGCCCATCCGCCAGTCCGTGCCGCTGCTGCGCGCCATGGACCCGTACGCCTCGTATCGAAAGGGCCCCGCGGCGCTGTTCGCCCTGCGCGAGTACATGGGCGAGGAACGGGTGAACCTGGCGTGGCGGCGGTTCTTTGAAAGGCACCGCGCGGGGACGGCGCCGCTTCCCACCTCGCTGGACTTCTACCGCGAACTTCAGGCGGTGACGCCGGATTCGCTGCGGTACCTGGCGCACGACCTGTTCGAGGCCAACACCTTCTGGGAACTGAAGACGGAGCGCGCCACGGCCCGGGAGATCGAGGGCGGCGCGTGGCGGGTCACGCTGCGGATCAGGGCGCGCAAGGTCACGGTCGATCCGGCGGGCGTGGAGACCGTCGTCCCGATGGATGAGTGGATTCCCGTCGGCGTGTTCGCGCCCACGAGCGCGGGCGCGGACTTCGGCGACACGCTGTACCTGCGCAGCCACCGCATCCGCTCCGGCGAGCAGACCGTCACCGTGACGGTTCCCTCGCGGCCCGCCGACGCCGGGATCGATCCGTATCTGCTGCTGATCGACCTGGAGCGGTTCGACAACGTGGAAGAAGTGAGCGTCGAAAAGTGACCAGAACCACTGCGTACATGGATGATGAAGCGCGCCTGCTGGAACTGATCGAGGAGCGGGTCGTGGAACACGGCGGCGATCTCGGCGGCTGGACCGCGCGGTCGGGCGACGATCTGAAGCTCTTCGACGGCCGGATTTCGCTGCGGGCGGAGATCCTTGACGACGGGGATGAAAAGCCGGTCGTGCACGCCCACGTGTTCGCCACCCTGCACGACGACGGCGGCGAGGTGCTGGACGCCTGCGTCATCGGGATGGGGACGGACCGGGACGCGGCGCTCGGGCAGGCGGCGATCATCTGGATGCAGGGCGTCGGTGCCCCCATCCGCTCGTTTCTGGACGGCCGCGAGGTGTGCATGGCGTCGCGCATGGAAGTGGGCGGCGGCCGTGCGTACGCGGGGCCGTTCTTTCCGCGCGGCCTGGACGACCGCGCCGTCGCCGCGCTGGACGATTCGCTTCCCTGGTTCCGCTACGCCGCGGCGTCGGCGCCGCCGCGGCGGGTGCATCTCGCCAAGGTGTCGGTCAGCACGGGGAGCGGGACGGGATGGACGCGCCAGATGGAGATCGGCGGGCACGACATCCTGCACACCGACGCGGACTGGCCGGCCGGGGTGGCCAGCTCCGCCGCGGGATACCTGACGCGCTTCGCGGTGTTCGAGCTTTCCCCGGCGGAGATCGCGCGGCGCGGCGAGCTGGACCGGACCATCCTGCACTTCGCCGGGCACTACGCCGGCGGCGGCTTCACCGACGAGCTCGTGGAGGAGATGGTGCGGCAGGGGTTCGATCCCGACCTGGTGCACGAGACGGAGATGATTTCCACCATCGCGTTCGGGCGGCACTTCTTTGAGCCCCGCGGCGTCGTGTACCCGCCGACGATCATCCGCGCGCGCGCGGACGGCCGGGTGGAGGCGGACGTACCCCTGCTCTCCCTTCCCGCGTACACGCGGGCGCGAGCGCTCGCCCCGCGGCTGGAGCAGACGCTGGCTCCGGATGACTTCGTGTCGCTCTGCTGCCACAGCGCGGAGTCGGGCGCGATCCTGAAGGCGATGGAGTCGGACGGGGATGTGGACCTGACCGCGCTCACCTTCGCTCCGTGCGCCGTTCCGGACCGGGACGCGTCACCGGAAACGATGGACGCCGCACTCCGCCTTCAGCAGCGGGGGATGGACGAGCGACTGCCCGCGCCCCCCGTGAAACCGTGGTGGAAGCTGTGGTAGACGATAAGAACGGCAGCACCGCGAGGGGGGTCGGAACACCGTTCAGGAAACCGCGGGAACGTCGTGCGGAACGCTCCCGCCGCCTCCGCCGGTCAGCAGTAGTAGTACGGTCCGGTCTCGCAGGTGTCGCCTCCACCGAACTCCTTGGTGATGCAGACCCTGCCGACGGACACGCATCCAATCCTGCCCGTCACGGCGAGCACGGACGCATACGTGCCGTCTGCTTCGGGAGCGAACGTGCTCACCTGCAGGTCATCGAGGCTGAGCTTCAGGTCGGCTCTCATGGGGCATCCTCCAGGATAGGAAATCATCATCCCAAACGTTTTGGGACGCATTTAGATGATATCCAATCCCGAAGCCGTTGACAAGGCAGAGAGCGCCCATGCCTGGCGTGGTGCGTGGAAAGCGATCTGCACGAACAGGATGGAAGGCGGTCACACCCCGGCGGACCGCCCAATCGCATCGAACAATCCGGCGGGACGTTCACGCCGATACGGATGAAATGCAGCCACGCCCGCCGGCCGACGCACGGCTCGATCGCGCCGGCGGATGTCCGGACCTCCACTCACGACACCCTGGTGGATAAAGTGGCACCGCAACGCGAGCATCATCAGGAACCGGAGTTTGCCACCTCACTCGCGCCTCGGCGCAATCAACGGAGAGACGCATGAACCGATATCACCAGCGCGCGTGGATGATGGCCGCGCTTGCCGTGCTCGCGCGTGCCCCGCTCGCCGCGCAGTCCGCTCCCCCTTCCCTGCCCGCGGGTGAATGGCGGGCTCTGGTGGGGTGCTACCGCGCTGGATCGCGATCATTCGCGCTGGATTCCCTCCCCGGAACCAACCCGTTCCAGCCCGCGGGCAGCTTGCAGGCGTGGAGCTACTGGTACGCGGGACGGCTGGCGCACTGGCGGCCGCTGGGCGGGGACTCGGTGGAACTGGGCAGCGGCGATTCCCTGCACGGATGGCGGTTCCGGGGCGTGGTACGCGGCCGCGACCTGGCCGGGGTGATGACACCCTGGACGGACATCCTGGACGCGCGCACTCCCTCCCGTGACTGGACGCTGGTTCGCGAGCCGTGCGGCACAGACGGCGTCACCGACGGTCCGCCGCCCGACGCGCAGATGCTGATGGATTCGTTCCCGGTGCGCATGGCCGAGATCGTCACCGATTCGCTGCTGCCGCGGCTGTTCGGGGAGTCGCGGCCGAACCTGCGGTACGCGGACGATCCCTTCAGCCCGAGCGCGGCGGTGGGCCGCGCACTGCTCTGGCGCACCGCCTCGCGGGAGCCCGGTCCTGAGATGGCTGTTGCCACATGGCTGTACCTGGACGACTTCACGCTCGAACGGGACAGCGCATCCGCGAACGTCGTCGCGCTGTCGTGCCCGGAGACGCGGGGCAGCCCGTCCACCGCCGCGCGCCGGCGGGTGCGTCTGCGCCGCCAAGGCTCCGGCTGGGCGCTCGCGGGGATCGACGCGGAGGAGCGGGTCGAAATCCGCTGCAGGCGCGCGCTGAGGAACACGAACGTCGTCACCCGATGGTAGGATATGCCGCCATATCGGCGGACGGACATTCTTTTCCGCGGGACGAGATGCAAAGGAGCGATGCCGTGGCTGATTTCGTGGATGGGGGTTCCATCGTGCGCAGGATCTGGGGCGATGGAGACATGGTGCTTCTGGTGTTCGCGGGCTCCGCGGCGGAGTTCGCGCTCAACCGTGCCGTCGACTGGCTGTTCTTTACGGGAAAGCTGCCCGCCGATCCCATCGGCCGGCTCTTCTCAACGGCCGGGTACGCGCAGCAGATCGTGTTCGCCGAAGCGGCGACGGCGGAGCGCACTTTTGCGCGCATCCGGGCGGTGCACGGGGCGGTGGAGCACCAGCGCGGCCAGCGGATCCCGGACTGGGCGCACCGCGACGTGCTCTACATGCTGATCGACTACTCCGAGCGCGCGCATCAGATGGTCGCCCGCCCGATGACGGCGGAGGAGCAGCGCGAACTCTACGACGTGTTCCGCCGGGTGGGCGTGGGCCTGGGCATCCCCGCCCTGCCGCCGACGTACGCCGAGTGGCGCATCGACCGCGAGCGCCACCTGCACCGCGACCTTGTCCACGGCCAGGGGACGGACGCGCTGTACGCGCAGTACCGGAAGCACCTTGGCCGGTGGCGCCATCATCTTCTGCTGCGCATCCAGGCGCTTATGGCGCCGGCGCACGTGCGCGATCTGCTGGGCCTGCGCCGCGCGGAGTGGCTGCGTCCCCTGCTCCGCCTGCATCCCATGCTGGTGCGCGCCGGCCTGCGCTCGCTCATTCAGCGCCTGCTGATGCCCACGGCGTACCTGGCCGCCGCGCGCGGGCTGGATCATGTCGCGCCCGCGCCTCCGGGTCCGCGCTCATCCCGGGGTGGCGGCACCCTGCTGAGGCACAGCCCCTCGGGGTGACGACGCACGTTCATCCGCCACGAGTGCGTCGTCCACGCTGTGCCGCGTGAAGGGTGGCCGGAACCGCGGGCGTGATCCATCGGATCGCTGGGCGTTCCTTCGGGGCCGCGGGGTTGTCCAACAGCCCGGTTTCGTGCATGCGCGACCTGTGGCTGTGGCAGGTGCGCGCACCCGAATCCGCGAAAGATCCACCGATCCCATTCCTCTCCCGCCGCAATGCGTCCATTTTCGATACTTGGTGCGGAGAGCGGAACCACGGTGGACGCGCCGCCCGCTGGGACGGCCGTATCTACGCGGAAGCCGAAGCGGTCTAATCGATGCAAACCATTGCAGAACAATAGTTTCACGAAACAAGTAAACGAAAGATGCAGATGATCCGGCCCTGAAGCCCGCTGGACAGAACACCCTTCTGGAAGCATGTTCCGGAAGCCGATCCGCCGACCCGGCAGAGTCAAAAATGGACGCGCGAGAGCCATCCCCTGATCTCGCTTCCCTTTGCGGCACCCCGCACGTACCGCCTTCTCCCGCTCTCGTACTCCGCATGCCAATCCGCTCCTCCCTCGCCGGCCGGCTGACGGCGGCATTCCTCGCGCTGTTCGCGGGCCTGCTGCTGTTCGCGCCCCAGGCACGCGCCCAGTCGTGTACCACGCTGGAAGACTGCCCACAGGAGGGGCAGCCGCCGACCATCCACTTTCAGCCCGACAGCGGGACGTTCTCGCAGCCTACCGTGCCGGTCAGCATCACGGTGACGCCGACCCCCGGCGACTCGGTGACAACCTGGATGGTCAGGTGGAAGGGCGACACCATCACGTCGGCCTTTCAGACCCGCAGGAGCGGCATCGGGCTTAAGCGCGTGTACCTGACGGGTCAGGTGAGCATCACGGCGGCTCCGGGGATGATCAGCGTGACGGCCTGCGGCAGGTTCAACTGCAGCTCGGATTCCGCCCAGTACAAGCTGGGCTCGCCGGGCGTGCGGGTGACGCCGAACGGCGCGTGGGCGCAGGTGGCGTCGGGCGCGGCGGGGTCGTACACGATGTGGGTGCGCAACACGGGCGCGCTGCCCGCCACCTTTTCGCTGCTGGGCTCCTGCCGCGACGCGCAGGGCACGTTCCTGAGCGGCTGCGGCGCGCCATCCGTCTCCACGCTGACGCTGGCGGCCGGGGATTCCGCGCCCGTGGGGCTCAGCTTCCCCGCCCCGTCCGCCGGACAGGAGATCACACTGCGGCTCTCCGCCCGCAGCACGGCAAACGCCGCGATCGAGGACGCGGGGTGGGCGGAGCTGGAAGGCGTAGGCACCGGCACCGCGCCCGCGGCCATGACGGTCGCCCTGGTGGACCTGAACTCCAGCGCGACGATCGCCCGCGACCAGTGCGTCACGGTGGCCATCGCACCCGGGGCGGCGATGGAGTGCGGGGACCTGCGGCTGGCGCACGGGCTTCCCGCGGTGCAGGTGCTGGGGCGCACCCACGCGCCGGCGCTCCTGTACAGCAGCGCGCACGTGTCGGGAACCGCGCGTGTGTACGCGGACGTGCGGCTCCCCGTCGGCTCCACGGTGCCGGCTACGGTGGAGGTGAAGGTCTTCAAGCCCGACGGCTCCTTCTTCCGGACGGTGTACCCGGGGAGCCAGTGGGGATCGGGCACCGCGCGGCGCATCTCCATCGTGATGGACGCGCTGGCACCGCAGACCGGGGTGTATCCGTACACGATGCAGGTCACCGCGCACTATACTGGCGTGTCGTATCCCGTGGCCGTGGCGGGCGAGGTGGCCGTGGTGAACCGCGCCTTGAGCCAGTTCGGGCCGGGGTGGTGGCTGGCCGGGTTGGAGCAGGTGGTGACCGTGTCGGGGAACCGTCGGCTGCGGGTGGGCGGTGACGGAAGCACGCGCATCTACAGCCCGGTGGCCACCGGGCTGTGGGTTGCCGCGCGGGTGGACCGCGCCGACACGCTGTGGGCCAGGCCCGGAGGCGGATACCAGCGCCGGACGCCCCAGGGCGCCGTGGTGAGCTTTGGTCTGCAGGGAGAGCACCTGTCCACGGTGAACCGGCTGAAACAGCACACCCGGTTTACGTACGAGAGCGGGAAACTGGCTTGGCTGGAGGTGCCCCGCGCGCCGGATTCCGCGGGCGCCAGTCTGCACTTCCGTTTCGTGGTGAACGCTGCTGGGATGGTGACGTCGGTCGAAGCGCCGGACCTGAACGACGTCCGCGGGCGCGTGGTGACGCTGGGGCGCGACGCGCTGAACCGCATCACTTCGATCACCGATCCGGACAGCGTGGCGGTCTCCTTCGGCTACGACGGCCTGTACGCGGCCTCGCGCACGGACCGGCGCGGGGTACAGTCGGTGTTCACGTACGGGCCGGGGCGCACGGTGTCCTCGTCGCGGGTGTGGCTGGGGCCGCTGGCGGGCGACAGCATCATCCACCGCTTCGAACCGGTGGAGGGGCGCGGCATCGCGGCCGCCCTGCCGCTGTCGCGCACGCACACGCTGCTGGACGGGCCGCGGACGGACGTGGGGGATACGACGCTGATCTGGGTGGGTCGCTTCGCCGCGCCGCGCCGCATCCGCGACGCGCTGGGCAGTGAAACGCTTCTGCTGCGGGCGGACGCGAACTTTCCGGCCCTGGTGACGGAGGTGCGCAGGCCGAACGCGAACGGCGCGCCGGTGGCCCGCCAGTCGGCCACCTATGACACGCACGGACGGCTGCAGAGCAGCACGGCGCTGAACCCACTGGGCGACGGGCAGAACCCGGTCACGACCTACACGTACGACGACAGGTGGAACGGGGTGACCTCCATCACCGCTCCCGGCCAGGGCGTCGTGACGATGGGGTACGATACCATCAACGGAAACCGGCTCTGGGAGCAGGTGGGCGACGCAACGCGGCGGGTGAACTACCGATATTGCTCGGACCCCGCCGCAGTCACCAGGGGAATGCTCTGCGCCGTGGTGTCGCCGACGGTCACGACGCCGTCCGGTGTCCAGCAGGCGGTGGACTCCGTCGCGTACGACGCGTGGGGGAACGTGCGGGCGTCGATCGACCCCCTCCGTTTCCACACGGTGTACCGCAAGGACCAGTTCGGACGCGACACGCTGGTCGCGACCCCGATCGACAGCCTCAAGGCGCTGAACGAGGATGACGTGCTCGCGTACGGCGCCCGCAGCCGGACGGGGTACGACATCATGGGCCGGGTGCGGTGGACCATCAGCACGGGTCCGGCCAGGGAGCAGGAGGTGCACGACGGGGTGGACCCGGCCGATACGCCGCAGGAGACCGTGACGGTGCTGAACTACTACGACGCGAAGGGCGACCTGCGCCGGGTAGAGCGGCAGAGCAGCCCCGACACGGCGCATGTGGGCATCCTGAGCACGTACTTCGACTACAACGTGGCCGGGCGCAAGGTCGAGGAGCGCAGCTCGCAGGGCGACTCGACGACGACGCGCTACGACCTTGCGGGGAACGTACTGGGCGTCAAGCAGCGCGGGTATCCGGAGATCGTCTCGGAATACGACGCGCTGGGCCGCATGGTGCGGCGAACGGTGCCCGGGATCCGGACGGACCGGACCTGCGCGCCGGGCGTGTATCCCTGCCCGGACACGCCGTACCCGCTCCATTCGACGGGCTCCAACGGGGCGATGGAGATCCCGTCAGAGGTGTTCACCTTCGCGTACGACGCGGCGGGGAACCAAGTGTATGCGGAGAACCTGGACAGCCGTGTGAGCCGGACCTACTACAACAACGGCGCGCTCAGCACCGACACCATCCGGATGCGCACATACGAGGGGCTGGACTACAGCAAGCACGTGTACGGGCTGGAGTACCGGTACGATCAGGCGGGGCGGGTGAGCGCGTTGCTGCATCCGTCCAACCTCTCGGGAATGGCGCAGGCGGACAGCTTTGCGTACGACGCGGTCACGGGGGAGATGACGTCCGCGCGCAGCCGGCAGGGCTACACATACGGCTTTGCGTACGACATCCTGGGCCGGCAGACGAACCTGTCGTACCCGGGCGGCGGCGGGGAGCGGACCACGTACGACGTGGCGGGCCGGCGGCTCACGCGTACGGACTCACTCTCCAGCGGCGCCCACCTGGAGTATGATCAGTTCCAGTACGATGCGCGCGGGAAGGCGATCTACATCGATGGGGCTGTAGCCGGCGGGGCGAGCACCTTCCGCAACTGGTACTCGGGGCTGGGCAACCTGGTGGCGACGGACTGGCGGAACGCCGGGGCGAATGGCAGTAATGCCGAGCTGATGGCGGTGGACGCGATGGGCAGCCAGGTGCACCGGAGGACGACGGGCGACCAGTCAGCGGATGAACCCGAGTTCGTGACGAGGTATGCCGCCGGAACGGGTCGCGTGGCGATGATCCGGCGTCTGCCGTCCACCAACCCCTCCGCGCCGCTGCGCTCGGACAGCACGTACCGCACCTACGACGGGGCGGGCAACGTGGTGTGGGCCCACCACAAGACAGCGGAGACGGACTGGCACTCGTACGGGAACTCGAGCGCGACCAACACGCGCAACTGGTATGACGCGGCCGGACAGCTGCTCGCGCTGCAGACGCTGGACGACGCGGTGAAGCAGCCCTCCGCCGGCACGCCGAACTACACTTTTTCGGGACTCTACTCCGAGTACCGATACGATGCGCTGGGCCGGCGGATCATGGAGCGGACGCGGCGGGAGACGGCGATCTGCGTGGCGACGCCCAGCGAGCCGTGTGTCAGCACGATCACGCGGTTCATCTGGTCGGGCGACCAGCTGCTCTGGGAACTGCGCGCTCCTGGGCAGTCGTCCGCTGACCCGGAGAAGGTGACGGGGAGCGGCGACCACTACGGCCAGGTGAGCTACTTCCACGCGGGCGGGATCGACAAGCCGCTGCTGATCACCAAGGAGAACGTGGGCAGCCTCGTGCCGCGCGATACCTGGCGCGGGCTGTTCCACGCGGGCACATCGCCCACCACGGGGATGCGCGGTGACTGCACGGGCGCCACGCCGACGGGGTGCATCTGGGCGCCCTGGCCCGGCTGGCAGACCAGGGCGAGCCACGCGCAGACGGGGACGGCGCCGGTCGTGCAGGCGTGGTTCGGGGGCTTGGTGGACGGGATGCGCGACGCGAGCGGCCAGATGTACATGCGCAACCGCTACTACGACCCGGCCACCGGCCAGTTTACGCAGACGGACCCGATCGGGCTAGCGGGTGGGTTGAACAGCTACGGGTTCGCGGCGGGAGACCCGGTATCATATTCGGATCCCTATGGGCTGGATCCATGCAAAAAGGGTGACCGGGTGTGTGAGAGTGTTGGTTACAAGGTACTCACTTACTTTGGCGTCAGCGATGAAACTGCTCGCACGTTCATGGAGCCGGCGGTCAGAGCCGCTCCCGCTGTAGCGCTAGCCGTGAGCGTTGGGCGGGGTGCGGGTCTGCGAAGCGGTGCTGCGGCTGCTCGCTCATCGGTGCACGTCAACATCCCGGGGCCGGTAAACTCGCGCTACGGCAAGGTCGACTACCTTCTCGGCAATGTCCCCGGTAACCAGGATAGCTTGGGGAAAGGTGGATTTTTCCGCGGAGAAATGGGCTTCGACGAAACCACAATGGGTCCGGCTCTGGAACAACACCTGATGAGTAACCTTGGCTCGATCACCCGAGACGGTGCCAGAATCAACGTAACCGGGCCCATGATTGGCGCGAACGGGAGAACCGCTAATGTGACCACCGGTTGGCGTCTCTCTGATGATGGCCGAACGTTGAACTTAGTAACCGCGCTGCCAGCCAAAAGAATCCGATGAATGAGCGAATTCAAGAACTCGACACGGTAGAGGTGATTCACCTGTCGTCTGAGTTAGCGGATCATCAGATCTGGGACGGTTCGATTAGGCCACCTCAGGTTGGGGATCTCGGCACTGTTATCGATCTACACGGCAACGGTTCCCAGCACACGGAGTACCGGGTCGAAAATGTCGATTCAGCGGGACGCACTCTGTGGATGGCAACCTTTCGGGCAACAGAGCTGAACATGAGGAGCCGGCCGTGCTGAGTTGAAACTTCCCACACGCGGTGGGTATCCAAGTGTGGACGGAGACCCTGGATGCCTCGATAAGCCGGAGCTACTACCCGGGCGGCGCGCTCCGGACGGACAGCATCCAGATGCGCGCGTACGCGGGGCTGGACTACAGCAAGCACGTGTACGGGCTGGAGTACCGGTACGATCAGGCGGGGCGGGTGAGGACACTGTTCCATCCGTCCAACCTCTCGGGGGTGGCGCAGGCGGACAGCTTCGCGTACGACGCAGTCACGGGGGAGATGACGTACGCGCGGAGCCGGCAGGGCTATGCGTACGGCTTTGTGTACGCAATCCTGGGCCTGTCGTACCCGGGCGGCGGCGGAGAGCGGACCACGTACGACGTGGCGGGCCGGCGGCTCACGCGTACGGACTCGCTCTCCAGCGGCGCCCACCTGGAGTATGATCAGTTCCAGTACGATGCGCGCGGGAAGGCGATCTACATCGATGGGGCTGTAGCCGGCGGGGCGAGCACCTTCCGCAACTGGTACTCGGGGCTGGGCAACCTGGTGGCGACGGACTGGCGGAACGCCGGGGCGAATGGCAGTAATGCCGAGCTGATGGCGGTGGACGCGATGGGCAGCCAGGTGCACCGGAGGACGACGGGCGACCAGTCAGCGGATGAACCCGAGTTCGTGACGAGGTATGCCGCCGGAACGGGTCGCGTGGCGATGATCCGGCGTCTGCCGTCCACCAACCCCTCCGCGCCGCTGCGCTCGGACAGCACGTACCGCACCTACGACGGGGCGGGCAACGTGGTGTGGGCCCACCGCAAGACAGCGGAGATCGACTGGCATTCGTACGGGAACTCGAGCGCGACCAACACGCGCAACTGGTACGATGCGGCTGGACAGCTGCGCGCGCTGCAGACGCTGGACGACGCGGTGACGCAGCCCTCAGCCGGTACGCCGAGCTACACGTATGGGGGGCTCTACTCGGAGTACCGGTACGATGCGCTGGGCCGGCGGATCATGGAGCGGACGCGGCGGGAGACGGCGATCTGCGTGGCGACGCCCACCGAGCCGTGTGTCAGCACGATCACGCGCTTCGTCTGGTCGGGCGACCAGCTGCTCTGGGAACTGCGCGCGCCGGGGCAGTCGGCGGCGGATCCGGACGCGGTGACGGGGAGCGGGGACCACTATGGGCAGGTCAGCTACTTTCACGCGGGCGGGATCGACAAGCCGCTGCTTATCACCAAGGAGAACGTGGGGAGCCTGGTCCCGCGCGACACTTGGCGCGGGCTGTTCCACGCGGGCACCTCGCCCACGACGGGGATGCGCGGCGACTGCACGGGCGCGAGCCCGACGGGGTGCATCTGGGCGCCTTGGCCCGGCTGGCAGACCACGGCGAGCCACGCGCAGACGGGTACGGCGCCGGTCGTGCAGGCGTGGTTTGGCGGGCTGGTGGACGGCATGCGGGACGCGAGTGGCCAGATGTACATGCGCAACCGCTACTACGACCCCGCCACCAGCCAGTTCACGCAAACGGACCCGATCGGCTTGGCGGGCGGGCTCAACAGCTATGGATTTGCGGCGGGTGACCCGGTTGGCTACTCGGACCCGTATGGGTTGTGCCCTGATGCGACGGGGATGGGTTCCCTTCAGTGCGCCATGCAGGACGTAGTCGGCGCTATACAGGCAGCACCCGGAATGATAGCTCGCGGAGCGGGGCGGATTCTTCGTGGACTGGGTTGGACCGCACGTACAAGCGTTCGCGTGACGATCGGGAATCCCATCGTTCAGGAAGTCGGAATGCAGTTAGCAACCGACGGTGCAATCAACGTCGTTCGCGCAGGCCGCCTCGGTGGAAAGTTGATCCACATCGCGGACGAAATGATCGTTGTGCGAGGTGGTACAGGTCCCATCCCTGGCCCGGGAGAGGTATTCTCAGGAGCTTTCGGTAGCACCCTTGATGAAGCCGCTGCTGCAGTTCCGCACGGCACGATCCAAGCAACCACCGCCGGCGAGATTCGGGCCGCCGGAGGCACAGTAACGCATGCGCCGGAAATGACTCGTGGGGGGGTACTCAACGAACGCCACGTCGATATTTGCAAAGGAAGCGGCCCCTGCCCCTTTGGGCAGCAGACGCCTAATCCAATCCCTAAAAAGGGCCGAATCCAATGATTGACGAATGGCTGCCTATCAGATACAGGGACTTCTACGACGTCCCGCGTCTGATTGTCGTCACCTTAGCCACTCGGAATTACCTGCTAGATTGTCCATTCGACGACAATTTGGACGACTATCCGGATAAGTACCAGATTTACGTACTTGAGTCACTGGAGGGGCTGCAAGACGCAGACTGGAGAAATTTTGCAGATCAAGGTCGCTGGATTGGCGATGTTGAAGTAGACGCAATCGAGTTCGATAGCTCGCGTCGTGCAGCAATACGCCACGAATCATTGCAGTTCGTCCTCGGTTTGGTCGTTTAGCCATTCGCACGATTAGTATGCCTCCACTGTCAGCAACAGGCCAGCCGCGTCCGCGGTTGGCCTCTTGCGAGCCGTGCATCAGCACGGTCACGCGCTTCGTGTGGGCGGGCGACCAACTGCTGTGGGAACTGCGCGCCGGGTCAGGCGGGGACCGGGGCCACGCTGGAAGAGACCACCGGGACGGGCAACCGGTACGGCCGGTGAGCTACTTCCGCGCGCGCGGCCCGCTCCAGCGCGGCCAAGCGCGCCGCGCGGTCAGACTGGGCGACGGCGCGGCGCGTGGCGGGTGGTAAGCTTCCGCCACCCGCCACCCGCCACCCGCCAGCCGCCGCGCGCGTCAGTTCCACGAGGAAGAGGCCGCCCTGCACCGGCTACTTCCGCGATTCGGAACGCCAACATTCCTTTGACCTACAGCCGCGCGGAATCGCAGAGGACATGGATCCGCTTATCACCATGGCCCCGTTTACCTTGGCCGCGTACGGCTCCTGGTCCGCCGGCCGCACCATCGTTGGCGCGGTGAACGACCGTGCGGGAGGCGGACCGGCCCCGCGCAGAGCCCTAGCGCCGTGCGCATCTGCCGACGCGCCCCGCCGTCCCGATCCCGTGTCGCGCGAATACATAACGAGCCCCGGTGCCGGGGCTCGTTCGTTCAGCAGGACAGGGTTTGTCGAGCGGCTTCCACAAAGGACATTTCTGACGCTACATTCCACTCGGTTGCAGTCCCATTTCTCCCAGTGATGAGGAAGTGCCCATGGCAGACACGCTCCTGCAGCAGTGGAAGACGCGGGCCGAGAACAATCGGCTGATCGCAGGGCTCATGGTGCTGTTTGCGGTCGTCAGCGTCGCCGTGACGATCGCCAAGAACACCGTCGATCTCCGAAACGGGTTCACTCCGAAAAATCCGGCCGTTGAAACCGTCGCCCCCGTGGATTCGGAGATTCTGGTCCAGCCCGTCCCGCGAGTGCGCAATCGTGCAGCCCCCGATGACCGCTTCAGCATGCCGGATGGAAAAATGCGCGACCGTACCCTTCCGCCCTCTCTGCCGCCCGCCTCGCGCTAAGGCGCCCGATGCCAGATCCGGCTGGACTGCAGTGGCTGAGGTGTCATTGAACTAGGCTCGCGAACCTTGATGTACGTGCCGAGATCCGTCGAAGGCACGACATGCGGGGTTCCCGCAGCCAGCCAGACCTCGAGTCTGTAGAATCCGGGCGAGAGCGACAAGACTGCGGAACCCATCTCCGAAAACTCGTCGTACGCGTACTCCTTCTGCGCTTGGAACACGGTTTCGCCGTTCAACGTCACGAGCGTCCGCGAGCCATCGAGCCGATTGGGGTCTTGCTGGCGCTTCAGTTCGAACGAGAAAACGTGTGCGCCAGATTCGGTGATCTCGAGCAGCGCGGACCACTTCATCAGCAACGGCCGTCCCCAGTAGCCGCGCAGATCCTGATCGGAGTTGATGTGATTGTACCGGAAGAAGTCCGAGGTGGCGATCATGCTGCCGACGGAGCGATCGATCGTCAGCGCCTTCAGGTCGCCCTCCCGGTTATTCAGCCATAGATCGAGAACCGCACCCTGTTCCAGGTCCGTGACCGTTCCGGGTTCAGCCGGGGCCAGTACCACCACGTTCGAGCTCGCACCCGCCACGGGAACCGCCGCAGGCTGGCTCGAAGTTGCTGGATTTTCAACGGGACCGCGCTGTGCCTGCTGGAGGCGGGACAGTTCTCGCTGGAGTGAATCGGCCCGTGCACGGTCATCTGGGTTTGGAGACGGGGAGCCGCAGGCCGCAATAACGATGATGGCGAGAATGGCGGAGGTGAGGGGATGTTGTTTCATTGGGCAGAAGGTAGGAAGCGCGTGATGTCTCTTAATCCGACAAATATCATCCTAGCTTCGGGTTGAACCCGGGGCAACGGCAGCGTCACCGCAGGCCGTGCTCTGATCCATTGATTGCCTCCGTGGAGGCAGCCCGCTCGCAAGCCCAGAGCACGCCGGAACGGTTACGCCGGGTTTTCTGCATCAATCTAGCTTGGTCCCCACCTGTCTCTTCACGGCCGAGCGCCCGTGATCCACTTGCGCGCCGGAGGCCGATTCGCTCCCCTGCGGAGGATTCTGAATTCCCGGATGGTGACCCCGCGGCAAGGGAAGCGGCGATTATCACCGCGACGGCTCCCGAGGCGATGAATGCCGGAACGCCCGGCGGAGTGGTAGACAGTCCGCAGCACAACACGGTTGAGAGTGTGATTCGATACGGATGCCGGTGGAGTCAGCGGACGAGTTCGGAGCGCTGCACGGCCAGGGGTGGTCTAGCCCCGTGCAGCGCGGCGCGGACTCGTATGCAGAGCGCCAGCGCGGCCAGAGCGCTCGCCGACATCAAGACTTCCGCGCTGCAAGCCGCCCATCCACGCCGCTCACAGCCAGTCCAACGCTGTAGCTTGACCAGTATGTCCCCGATGACGACGGCGATGGTGAGAATGCTCTTCCGTTTGCCACGTGTTGTACCTTTGCTCATGTCGCGTCGGAGCAGCTGGAGACTTCGCGATTGGCGGGTTGCTGGGTCGTCTGATTGATAATGCCGTCGCGAACCAGAACAATGGCGGAGGTGGGAGCCAGGCTCCCAGTATAAGGTCGAAGGCCGGGCGTCTCTGGACGAAATGCTGCGAATGATGTTCGAGTTGGGCCAGGGGCGAATGTCCTCTCGTCGGTGAGAACGGGAACGGATTCGCTCGCCGCCTCCTGAACGACAAGTACGGCGAAGGGAGCTGGAATACTGGTCCCGGGACTGAGTACAACCAGATTCGCAAGTTCGGTGATCGTGCGTTCACGGACCCACAATAATGGAGTGATGATGTCGCACGAGCATGAGAACTCCGAACCCTCTCTGGAAGCGGTCTACCTGGTCGCTGTCCGAATGCATGAAGAGGGAGGTGGAGTCCTGATCTACACGTTGCTCCTGATGGATGAGGATCGCCGGGGGGGCAAGGATCGCCCCCTTGCCGATCCGGATGGATACATCGTCTGGTTCAAGGACCCGGATGAGGCCGCACGCGCCATGCTTGTCGGGGACGAAGCTTTCGCCAGGCACTTTCCTGCTCCAAGCGAGGTTGCTCTGGTGTACGATCTGCAGCAGATCGCTTGGAACGTCACCGAAGGTGTTCGTGATGACGGTGCAGTGGTGTTGAATGGGGTGAATCTCATACTCGACCTGGTGGAGGCTACGGGGTTCCCGCTGCCGCCAGCATATCAGAAAACGCTCTTCGAACTCGCAGACAGTCTGACGTTCTCGTCTGACCTCGGTTTTCTGGACGATTTATGCCCCTCAGCCCGCGGAGATGTCATGGACGCGCTCTGTTGGTGCGTGGGAGCCGTGGCGATCAAGTCTCACTTCTTGGCTCCCGCGCGCGTGGGCGGCGTGCCGTAGCGCAGTCCACCAGCACGCCAGGTGGCTCTTCCGAGGCGGTGGATGACCCACCCCTCCAACGGGTCGCAGGGCCACGCCGGAGGTCTGCTGTACGAGGTGAGTGCTGGTATGATCAGGTGTCGCGGCAGCGGCCGGGCTGAGTCTCCGTACCCTCCTCATCGGATTCATTTCCATGCACCAGGTCCGGAAACCTTCGCCTTCAGGCGAATCGCGTTAGCGAGAATCAATGCTGGCGGCGAACGCAGAGCTGACCGCCTGCTACCGGCTGCAGTAGAACCAGGCGTTCTGGATGAAAACGTCGGCGCGGACGGCGTACACCGGGGAGCATGCGGTGCTGCCTTTCAGCAGGCTTCAGCCTGCCCAGCCACTTTCAAGGGCCGAACAACCCATTCGGAGGAAACTCGGCAGTTCCAGGCAAGACGCTTCAGGCCCAGACAATCAGCGACCGACGGGGTATGCGACGATCAGACAGGATGCTGAAATCACGAGTGGCGGTGACGTTGTTGCTGGTGCTGCAAGCCGGATGTGCCACGCTGGCGGCATCGAGCGCTCGCGTCCCTGACCCTGTGATCGCCTTGGCGGGTTGCTACACCTTCCAGTTCAGGCCCGGCGAATCGCCCGGTTTGCACGGTATGCCGCCGGCGCGCGCCATGCTGGAAGCTCGCCGTATACCTACTTCGCTCCGGAGGGGTCGATGGTACGCGGCCACGACTGATCTAGAGGTTCCGAACTCCCGGTTGAATCGTGGACACTGGGTAGTAGTAGAGAATGGGCGACAGCTTCAGATTGGATGGGGGGATTTCTTTCAGAGTGTCACCCTTGACTTTCTGCTCGCCGCGATTCCGGCTGCAGGCGAGAGCGTGAATGGAACGGCCCGCAGCTACTCAGATGATGGGATGATGAGCATTACTGTACCGGTCGTCATGAATCGGGTTCGGTGTGATGGCGAACCGGCCGACGCGCAGAAAGGCCTCGAGAGCGAACCTGGAGGCGACGGCCGGTAGCGGCACCACGACGGCAGGTGAGCGACTTTCACGCGGGCGGGATCGACAAGCCGCTGCTATCTATTCTGCCCATCGCTGCAGGGATCGGAAACTCAGGACCACGGCAGTGAAATGCTACGATCAATACAGATTCGAGACGCGATCAGGGGGGCAGCCCTCGGAATGGTTTTCGCCCTCTGCTTGCACATATGGCAATCGAATGCGACCGAGTGGTTCGGGACTGCGCCTGAAGGTGTTGTGGCCAACACCTATGCGCTTACGCAGGTACTTGGGTTTCCGTTGAACGTGGTACTATCGGCTTCGGTGAATGTCCGCGGGCTGGTAGAGTATTACCTGCTCTTGCTGGGAATCGTTGTGAACTGGGCGATGATCGGGTTGCTCAGGGGTGTTAACAAACGGCGAAGTGCGTAATCTCGGAGTTCGGGGCACGACTCGCGTCCGCGGGTCCGGATCAGGTATTCGGTACGGGGGACGACGTGGTGAGCGAACCCGTTCAGGTGTGGACCGGGTCTGGCGGATCACCATCAACGAAACCGTTTTCGATGGGATGCACGAGCGGGGATTCGCCGCGTCACCCGTCATCCAAGCCGCGCACGCTCTCCTCGGATCGGCGCTATACGCCGCGATGACGGCAGGTAATCCGTGAGACGAACCCGCGCTCGCGGCGACCCGAGAGCACACCACGACGCGGATCCTCTCCCCTTCCCTCCTGTTTTCTGATCACGAGCAATACATCTCCCGAGTGAATCCCCGGCGATCCAAGACTTGCGCGCAAGTTCTTTGTATCATAAAGTGCTTCACGAGCGAGTGCCTGTTTGGTTGCAACGGAGCTCGTGCGGGCGGAGAGCATCGCGGCCGCGCGGCGCAAGATCCACGTACAAAGGGAGATGGCGATGATGAACAGGTGGCTGAGGCGCATCCGGGGCGCGCTGGGGATGGGGCTGACGTGGGCGCTGGTCTGGGGACCGGTGGCCGTGCTCATCGGGATGGCGGTGGACCCGGACGGGTCCATGGACGAGATGTGGGTGGCGATCGGCGCCTATCCCGGCTTCCTGGGCGGCGTGGTTTTCTCGGCGGTGCTGGCGATCGCGGCGCGCCGTCGCGGGCTCGATGACCTGCCGCTGTCGCGCGTCGCGATCTGGGGCGCGGCGGCGGGGCTGCTGGTCGGCACGCTCCCGTTCCTGATCGGAGAGCCCACCAGTGACCGGCCGGTGTGGGTGCTGGCCGCCATCGTGATCAGCTCCATCACGCTGCTGAGCGCCGCCTCCGCCGCGGGTTCGCTGGCGCTGGCGCGGATGGCGGACAGGCGAGACCCGCTCGACGGCGAGGCACGCATCAACCGCAGCCGCCAACACCCGCTCATCCACCGAAGCGGGCAGGACAGCCCGGCCGCCGGCGCGGAGGCGGGACTGCCGGAGCGCGTACGGCGGGAGTTCGCGGATGGATCCGCGGGCCGAACGCGCGGCTTGGTCCCGGCGGTGGAGGCACGCCGATGAGCGCGCGCGTGGACGTGCTCGTCGTGGGCGCGGGGCTGGCGGGATTGGAGTGCGCCCGCCGCTTGGGCGAGTCCGGCGCGAGTGTGCTGCTGGCCGACCGCAAACCCGCCGTGGACCACGCGGTGCACACGACCGGCATCTTCGTGCGCCGCACGCTGGAAAGCTTTGCGCTCCCGGACGACTGCCTGGGACCGCCGGTGCGGCGTGTGGCGCTCTACTCGCCGCGCGGCCGGTCGATGACGCTGCAGAGCCCGCATGACGAGTACCGCGTGGGCCGCATGGGTCCGCTGTACCGCCGCGCGCTGGACGACTGCCTGCGCGCGGGCGTGGAGTGGGCGCCCTCCACCAGCCTGGCCGCGCTGGAGCCGGACGCCGGGGGCTCGGTCGCGACGCTGGAGCGCGGCGGGCGGCGGGAAAGGCTCCCCGTGCGCTTCGTCGTGGGCGCGGACGGCGCGGTGTCGCGCGTGGGCGCCGCGCTGGGGCTGGATGAGAACCGCGTGTGGATCGTGGGTGTGGAGGAGGTGTTCCGCGGCGTGAGCACCGGGCACGAACCGGCCTTTCACTGCTGGATCGATCCCGAGGTGGCGCCCGGCTACATCGCCTGGGTGGTGGATGACGGCGAGGAGGTGCACGTGGGCGTGGGCGGCTACGCATCGCGGTTCCGGCCCGCGGAGGCGCTGCGGCGCTTTCAGGCCCGCGTGGCGCCGCGCTTCGGGCTGGCGGGGGCGATTCCGTGCGAGCGGCGCGGCGGACGCATTCCGGTGGGCGGCGTGCTGCCGCGCATTGCCTGCGCGCGCGGGCTGCTGACGGGCGACGCGGCGGGCGCTGTCTCGCCGCTGACGGCGGGCGGGCTGGACCCGTGCCTTCGCCTGTCCTCCGTGGCCGCCGAGGTGACGGCCGACTTCCTGGCCACGGGCGATGAATCCGCGCTGGCCCGGTACGACGGCGCCACCCTGCGCGCCCGGTTCCACACGCGCCTCGTCATCCGGCGCATGCTGGCGGCGGTGCGCTCGCCCGCCGCGGCCGAACTGGCCTGCGCGGCGCTCCGTCTTCCGCCGTTCCGCGCCGTGGCGCAGCACGTGTTCTTTGGCCGCGGATCCTTTCCCGACGTCGCGCCCCGGCGTGACGCGGCGGTTCCGGCCATCGCCCTCCATCCATTGCGGCCTGCGTGATCCGCGGACTCGCAGGGTTGTGCACCGGCCGGTGCGCCGCGCATGTTCCGGCGCGGCGCACGGCGCGATGCAGATCAAGCAGCCGCGGGATCCGATCCGCGCGATCGATGGCCTGATCGCGGTTCATCATCCGCCGGAAGCGCCCCCGATTCACGTTCCCCATCCGCCAGTCCGCCCGGAAAGGACGATCCGATGAGTTCTGCCGCCGACGCACAGGGTCTCCTGGAGCGGCTCGCCAGCACGAAGCCCAACAACACGCAGATCAGGGCGATCGCCAAGGAGCACGGCAAGAACGCGGAGGTTGCGGCTCACCTGTGGAACAGCGGCGGATTCAGCGCCCGCATGCTGTCGTATCTGATGCTGGAGCTGAAGGCGGTCGACGCTCCGTACATCGGCCGGCTCCTCTCGGACATCGAAGCCGTCGCCGACGCCAGGGAGCAGTCGCAGCTGCTGGACTGGCTGATCGCGAACGTCATCATGAAAAAGGCGGCGCTCAAGGCCGAAACCGCCGAATGGATCTCCGGCCCGTCGGCGGTCCGGCAGCGGGTGTACTGGTCGGTGCAGGCGCGCTCCATCCAGGCGGAAAATCACGACCACAATGAGCGTTTGCTGCAGCATATCGAGCGGGAACTGCCCTCCGCCGGGCCGCTGCAATGGAACATGAACTGGTGCGCCGCGCAGATCGGCATCGCGGACGAGCGGCTGCGCGCCCGCTGCATCGCGCTGGGCGAACGGCTGGGCCTGTACCGGGACTACCCCGTTTCCAAGGGATGCACGTCGCCCTTTCTGCCCATCTGGATCGGCGCCGTGGTGGGCAAGCAGGCGCGCGCGGAGTGAGCCTCCGGCGGACGATCATCGTCGCCAGATTGCGCGTGATCGGCTGATGTGGGATGAGGGACGCGACAGCTTTCCGCGTTCCCGGATCGTTATCGGACAAAGGAGATCGATGTTGCAGCCCCCGCTTACGGACGTTGAAGTGCGGATTCTCGGCTCTCTGCTGGAGAAGGAAGTCACGACACCGGACAACTATCCGCTTTCGTTGAACGCTCTTGCGGCGGCGTGCAACCAGACCACCAACCGCGAGCCGGTCATGCGGCTGGCCGAGGACGCGGTGGTGGAGGGAGCCGTCGCGCTGCGCCGCCGGTATCTGCTGCGCCAGATTCAGCCGGCGGGCTCGCGCGTGACCAAGTACGAGCATCTGCTGGCCCAGGAGCTCAGGCTGGGAACGCGCGAACTGGCGGTGCTGGGCGTGCTCATGCTGCGCGGGCCGCAGACGCCGGGCGAGCTGTACGCGCGCACCGCGCGGCTGGAATCGTTCGCGGACCTGGCGGATCTGGAGGGCGTGCTGGAGTCGCTGATCGCGCGGGAGCCGGAGGCGCTGGTGGCGCGGCTTCCGCGGCGTGCGGGGCAGAAGGAAGTCCGCTACGCGCACCTGCTGAGCGGCGAGCCCGCACAGACCGAAGAGTCCGCGCCGTCCGATGAGCGCGAGGTCCGCGCTCACCGTTCCGATGCCGGCGATGATCGCGTCGCGGCGCTGGAGCGGACGGTGGATGCACTTCAGGCGGAACTCGCGGCGCTGCGGACGGAGTTCGAGGCGTTCCGCGCGCTGCTGCAATAAGACGGACGAACGTCATCCACCCCGATCGCGATTCCCCCGCTCAGGCGGATAAAGATGGGCGGCCCTCCGGATCTGGAGGGCCGCCCATTTTGGTCCAGGGGCGGAGTTTACGCTTCTGGTTCGGCGATCCGGATCGTCAGGCCGTGACACCCTGCTCGCCGCCGGGCCCGGCCGCGCCGAGAACGTGCGTCATGCCTCCGGGATCGCGATGCCGTAGTTCTCCAGCGTGATGTCCTCCGGCTCCGGCCCGCCGCGCACGCCGGTTTCCAGGGCGTCGATGGCGGCCATCTCCCCGGCGGAAAGCTGGAAATCAAAGACGTCGAAGTTCTCGGCGATGCGGGCCGGCTTCACCGATTTGGGGATCGCCGAGCGCCCCGCCTGCAGGTGCCAGCGCAGCATCACCTGCGCCGCCGACTTGCCGTGCGCGCGTCCGATCTCCAGCAGCGTGGGATCCTGAAACGCGTTCTTGTCCGCGGGCCGGTACGCGGTGATTCCGCCGATGGGCGACCACGCCTGCGTCAGAATGCCGTGCTCCGCGTGCACCCGCTGCAGCTCCGCCTGTTGAAAGTACGGGTGCAACTCGATCTGGTTCACCGCGGGCACCACGGCCGTCTCCGCAAGCAGACGCTGGAGTTGCTCCGGCATGAAGTTGCTTACGCCGATGGCGCGCACCCGGCCGTCTGCCAGCAGCGTTTCCAGCGCGCGGTACGCGTCCAGCGTGCGGTTGAACGCCGTGGTCAGCGGCTGATGCAGGATCAGCAGATCCAGCTGCTCCACGCCGAGCTTGCCGACGGCCTTGTCGAAGGCGTGCAGCGTGGCGTCAAAGCCGTAGTCGGTGATCCACACCTTGGTCTCGATGAACACCTCGGCGCGGTCGATTCCGCTGTTGCGGATGCCCTCGCCAACCTGCCGCTCATTCATGTACGCCGCCGCGGTGTCGATCAGCCGGTACCCGCGCGCGATCGCGGCCTCCACCGCGCTGGCCGTGTCCTCCGGGCTGCTCTGATAGACGCCGAGCCCCAGCGCGGGCATCTGCACGCCGTTGTTCAGCGTGATCAGGGGATTGTATGCGCTCATTGCCGGTTCCTTTTTCAATGTGGGCTGTTCTGACGGACCCAAGCTACCGCAAGATGACGGGCGGATAAACTTGACAGCGTTTACCAGGGCGATAACGTATCGTTTACAATGAACAGTCAACTGGACGGCATCGAGATGTTCGTCGCCGTGGTGGAGGCCGGGGGCTTTCGCGCGGCGGGCAAGCAGCTGGGCGTGAGCGGCGCCGCGGTGAGCCAGGCGCTGCGCCGGCTGGAGGAGCGGCTGGGCGTCGCCCTGGTGCAGCGCACCACGCGCAGCGTGCGGCTCACGCAGGCGGGCGAACGGCTGTACGCGGCCGTGCGCCCCGCGCTGCGCGAGGTGCAGGCCGCCATCGTGGCGGTGGGGGAGATGGCGGACCGTCCGCGGGGGATGCTGCGTCTGAACGTGTCGAGCGCGGCGGACGGCTTTCTGAGCGGGGCCACGCTGGGCGGCTTTCTGAAGCGCTTTCCGGAGGTGCGGCTGGACATCACCGTCAGCAACCAGCCCGCGGACATCGTGGCGCGGGGGTACGACGCGGGCGTGTGGCTGGGCGAGGTGATCGACCAGGACATGATCACCGTCCCGGTGTCGGAGCAGATCCGGCTGATCGTGGTCGGCACGCCGGGCTACTTCGCGCGGCACCCGGCGCCGGCGCACCCGCGCGACCTTGCCGCGCACGAGTGCCTCAACTGGCGGCCGGGCTCGGACCAGGCGCCGTACCGCTGGGAGTTCACCGAGAACGGGCACGACTTCTCGGTGGCGTTCGAGGCGCGCGTGGTGACCAACGAGCCGGTGCTGAACCTGCGCCTGGCGCTCGCCGGCGTGGGGCTGGCCCTGGCGCGCGAGGAAGTCGCGCGGCCGTACATTGAACGCGGCGAACTCGTCGCGGCGCTGGAGGAGTTCTCCACGCCGTTCCCCGGCTTCTATCTCTACTATCCCGCGCGCCGGCAAGCCTCCCCCGCCCTTCGCGCGCTCATCGACTACCTGCTCCAGCTGCGGCAATCGCGTTGAGGGATGGCGGCGGATGAACTGCGTGACGCGGCCCGTGATCGCGCGGCCCATCGACCAAAATCCGGCGGCCTCTTCCCCGCCCCGCTGTGTTCGGTCGATGATGTCTGTTGCGCAGCGTCCAAAGCCGTCCGCGGCTGCCGGGCCGCACGTCGCGCGCGAACACGGACTGCGCCCAATCGCTTGTGAACCCGCAGAATACGGTCTATCCGGCTGTACTCCCGCTTTCCCTCACCATTCCCATCTTCGGAGACGACATGAAGCGAGTCACTGGCATCGGCGGCATCTTCTTCAAGGCCAACGACGCTCCGGCATTGCAGGCATGGTACAAGCGGCACCTGGGCATCGACGTGCAGGCATGGGGCGGGACGGCGTTCACCTGGACCGACGGCGAGGGCCAGCCCTTTGCCGGAACGACCATCTGGTCCATTGCGCCGGCCGCGAGCAGCCAGTTCGAGCCCGGCACCGCGCCGTTCATGATCAACTACCGGGTGGATGACCTGCACGCGCTGGTCGCCGTTCTGCGCGAAGAGGGCTGCAATGTTCTCGACGAGATCGACGATTCCGAATACGGCAAGTTCGCCTGGGTCATCGATCCGGAAGGCAACAAGGTGGAACTCTGGCAGCCGCCCGCCGGCCAGTGACGAAGGCGATCGTCCCGGCTCGCCAGGCGAGTCTGAACTCGTCCAGGCGCCGCCACACGCCTGCTATGTCCGCCGCGCCGTGCGCCAGCCGATCGCCGCGACGAGTGCCGACGCGCACAGCGCGGCCGCGCTGACCGCGAACGTGCTTTCGTATCCGCTCCGATCGTAGATGAAGCCGCCCGCCGTGGCGCCCAGGGCGATCGCCATCTGTACGACGGCGACCATCAGCCCGCCGCCGGCCTCGGCGTCGTCGGGAAGGACCTTGCTCAGCCACGTCCACCACCCCACCGGCGCGGCCGTGCCGATCAATCCCCATCCCGCCAGCAGAACGCCCACGGCGACTGGAGATGCGCCGAACATCGTGAGCGCGACCGCGATGGCGCCCATCCCCAGCGGCATGGCGATCAGCAGGCTGTACAGCCGCGTCCGCAGCATCCGGCCGATGATCCACGTGCCCAGCAGCCCCGCGACGCCGCTGATCAGCAGAAGCAGCGACAGCGTGGATACGCCGACGCGCGTGACCGTCTCCAGAAACGGGCGCAGATACGTGAAGAGCGCGAACTGCCCGAGGAAGAAGAGGGTGACCGCCGCCATCCCCAGCGGCACCTGCCGCCGGCGAAACACGCGGAACACCGTCCCGCCGCCCGCACCGCGATCGGACGGCATGGGCGGCAGGCTCGCGAACAGCCAGCCCAGCGTGAGCGCCGCCAGCGGAACCACGGCGAAGAAGGCGCCGCGCCAGCCGATGTACTGCCCCAGAAAACTCCCCAGTGGCGCGGCGACCGTCGTGGCCAGCGCGTTGCCGCCGTTCAGCATGCCCAGCGCGCGCGGCACGTCATCCGCCGGAACGAGTCGCATGACCGTTGCGGCCGACATCGACCAGAACCCGCCGATCACCACGCCGAGCAGCGCGCGCCCCGCCATGAACACGGCGGCGTTGGGCGCTAGCGCCACCATCGCGCCGGACACCAGCATCAGCACGGCCAGCGACAGCAGCACGCGGCGCCGGTCAATGCCGCGCGTCGCCGACGAGATGCCCAGGCTGGTCATCACGGCAAAGATACCGGAGACGGCGATCGCCTGCCCCACGCCGCCCTCCGTCATCCCCAAGTCGAGGGCGATGGGCGTCAGCAGGCTGACGGGCATGAACTCGGACGCAATCAGCGTCGCCACGCACAGCGTGAGCGCGAACACGGCGCCCCAGCCGCGGGCCCGCCCGGCCCGCGGCATCCGCTCCGTAGACGCGCCGCTCCCGCCATCCATCCGCATCGCCGCGCTCTGTACTGACATCAGACTGCTCCCCTGGCTTGGAATCCACTCGTCACCCCGATGCCTGTTCCGCCGGGTGCTCCCGCGGGTCCGCCGGCGAGGCGAACCCGTCCGCCGTGTTGCGCCTACAGCTCCTGGCTGGTGGGACGGAACAGGATCTCGTTGATGTCCAGTTCCTCTGGCTGGCTGATCGCAAAGGCGACGATCCGCGCAAAGGAGTCGGCGGGAACCCCCACCTGTCCCACGTAGTCCTGGTTCGCCTTCTGGATGTCCGTCTCGCTGATGTGGTCCAGAAGCTCCGTCTTGACCGCGCCCGGCGAGATGATGGTCGTGCGGATGTTGTAGGCCTTTACTTCCTGCCGCAGCCCCTCGGACAGCGCCCGCACGCCGAACTTGGTCGCCGAGTAGACCGCGGAGCCGCCGAACAGCTTGTGGCCGGCGACCGACGACAGGTTGATGATGTGCCCCGACTTCTGCTCCATCATGGGAGGGAGCGCGGCGGCGATGCCGTACAGCACGCCCTTGAGATTGACGTCGATCATCTGGTCCCATTCGTCCACCTTCAGCCGGTCCATGGGCGAGAGCGGCATGACGCCGGCGTTGTTGATGAGGACGTCGATGCGCCCGTACGTCTCGACGGCCGCGTTCACCAGGTGCTGCACCTGGCCGCGGTCCGTGACGTCAGTCTCCACCGCGAGCGCCTTTCCTCCGGCGGCCGTAATCTCCTCCACCAGCGCCCGCAGGCGGCCGATGCGGCGCGCGCCCAGCACGACGGCGGCGCCATGCGCGGACAGATGCCGGGCAGCCGCCTCTCCCATCCCGCTGCTGGCGCCCGTGATCACGACGACCTTTCCTTCAATGCTGCTGCTCATCTTCATCCCTCGTGTGTGGAAGATTCGGCATCGGGATGCCGGGGCTCACCCTCGTCCGTCGCGATGCCGTTCAGTGGCCAGCCACGCCGGCGCCTCAGGAAGTCGTTGGAAAACACGACCCGAGGACCGCGCCGGCCAGGCGCCGGGAGCATCAGAACCGCACGCCCCTTTCGGAGAACGAAGGTACGCGAAAGATTGGGGCTGATAAATCGGACAGTGCTTCACACCCTGTTGCCGGTGGGTTCGCAATGATGGATGTGACGGACGGCGTGCCGGAGTTCGTCGCCGTGGTGGAAGCCCGGGGGTTCCGCGCCGCGGGACGGCAGCTGGGGGTGAGCGGGACGGCGCTGAGCAAGACGCTGCGGCAGCTGGAGCAGCGTCTGGGCGTGACGCTTCTGCTGCGCACTACGCGCAGCATCCGGCTCACGGAGGCGGGGGAAACGTTCTACGCCGCGGCGCGCCAGGCGCTGGACGGGCTGCGCGCCGCCGCGGAGGCGGTGGGGGAACTGGCGGATGAACCGCGGGGCGCGATCCGGCTGAACATCAGCAGCGGCGCGGAGGGGTTCATCCGCGGACCGGCGCTGGCGGGATTCCTGGAAGCGTATCCCCGGATCCAGCTCGACATCATCGTGGACGAGGACGTCAGCGACATCCTGGCGGCCGGCTACGACGCCGGCATCAGGCTGGGCGAGGTGATCGAGCAGGACATGATCGCCGTGCCCGCGTCCGGCCCGCAGCGGCTGGTGGTGGTGGGGTCGCCGGCGTACCTGGCGCGGCACGGCAGGCCGGAACACCCGCGCGACCTGGCCGCGCACGCCTGCATCAACTGGCGGCCGGGCCCGAATGCTCCGCCCTATCGCTGGGAGTTCACGGAGCCCGGCGGCGGCGACTTCTCTGTCGCGGTCCCGGCGCGGGCGGTCGCCAACGACTTCCCGCTGATGATGCGGCTGGTGACGGCGGGCCTGGGACTGACCATCGGGATGGGGGACGGCGTGCAGCCGTACCTGGAGCGCGGGGAAGTGACGGCGGTGCTGGAGAAGTACTGCCCGCCGTTTCCGGGCTACTACTTGTACTATCCACAGCGGCGGCAATCCTCTCCCGCCCTGCGCGCGTTCATCGACTACCTGCTCCGTATCCGGCAGGCGGGCTGAGGGGATCGATGAAGGGCGGCGGAGTTCACGGGCGGCCCCCACCCGGGCCGGCACCACCGGCCCACCCTCCCCCAAAAAAGACTGGGGGAGGGTTGGGGGCGGGCGGAGAATTCGGCGCGGAAAGCGGATTTCAGGCGTGAGCGGACCCCGTTGAGCGGAACCCGTTGAGCGGATGAATCCGCCGCTCGAACAGCGCAAGCCCCGACACCGGCCGCTGGCGCGTCCGGTTCGGGGCTTCAACCGCATTCAAACGCGGCGGGTACGCGTGCCGAACCCGCCCCCGCGCCGAACGGCTCCCCCTCTCCCGCGGAGCGGGTGGAGGGGGCTGGGGGGAGGGGGCCCTCTCCGGACGCACGGCACGATCCGGAACGAGACAAGTCGCCGTTCTCCCCTCTCCGCGCTTCTGCTTCGGCCGGGAGGGGAGCGGGGATGGGCCGGGGGAAGGGCCTTACAGCCTGGGCGGGCAGCGCACTCGGCCGTAGAGCATGAATCGATTCCCACTCCCCCGGCTCAGCCTGCCTTCACCCATCAGCCGATCGCTGCCCCACCGACGGCGGCGTCGCGCAGGCGGTCGGCGTCGCGGCGGGGCGGCTGGCCGAAGAGCCGGGCGTACTCGCGGCTGAACTGCGATGCGCTCGCGTACCCCACCTCGTACGCGACCGAGTCCGCGCTGGGCGCGCCGGACAACAGAAGGCGGCGAGCCTCCAGCAGCCGCAGCCGCTTCTGGTACTGGATGGGGCTCATGGCCGTGGCCGCCTTGAACTGATGGTGCAGCGTCGACGAACTCATGTGCACCCGGCCGGCGAGCGCCTCGATCTGCAGCGGTTCCGCGAAGTGATCCCTGATCCACGCAATCGCCCCCGACACCCGGCGCAGGCGGCCGTCACCCATGGCCATCTGCGCCAGCCGCCCGAACTGCTCGCTCTGCAGCAGCCGGTAGTTCACCTCCCGCAGAATCAGCGGAGCCAGCACGCCGATGTCCTCCGGCGCGTCCAGCAGCCGCACCAGGCGCAGAAGCCCGTCCAGCAGCGGCGTTTGCAGCGGGCTTACGTACAGCGCGCGGCCGTCGTGGTCGTCGCGCGGCGCCGGCCGCCCCGTCTCCACGATCAGCGCCGCGAGTTCGCGCGGGTCCACGCGCAGCGTGAGGCACAGGTACGGCTCGTCCGGGCTCGCCTCGAGCACGTTGCCCACCACCGGCAGATCCACCGAGACCGCCAGGTACCGCGAGCGATCGTAGACGTACCGCTCATCGCCCAGCATCACCTGCTTGCGGCCCTGCACCACCACGTACACCGCCGACTCCTGAAGCACGGGCGCCGGCTGGGTGGGGTGCGAAAACCGCCACAGTTTCAGGGCCGGGATGGCGGTCTGATGCCCCCCGTCCGCATCGGTCCGGCGCGCCAAGTGAGCCGCGAGTTCAGCCCGCAGCGCCTCGCCTCGGATCGCGTCCGCATCCGTTCCCGCCATCTCCGTTGATCCACCGGGATCGGAAATCATCGCCATGCCTTGTCGCTGAGTAGACGCTCATCCGGGCGATGGGGGACGATACACTCCTGTTGTCCATCCATCCAGCACCGTGCAGGAACAGGCAAACATCGCGGATGATCAGGCAGAAGCCGAACCGTCCCGGCGTGCTAGCTTTTCCGCCGAAGGGACTCCCCCGGCGCGGGCTGCCGGATGCTGCGGATTCGGCTCATCGCGCGGCGACGATGGCAGGATTGCGCAGAGTCCTGGCGGGCCACGCCGCCTGCCGGGTGCACTGAACGGACAAGGAGAATGGGATGACGGACAAGAAGATCTGGTTCATCACCGGCGCGGGGCGCGGGATGGGCACCGATTTCGTGCGGGCCGCGCTGGCCGCCGGACACGCGGTCGTGGCCACCGGCCGGAACCCCGATGCCGTAGCGCGGGCCGTCGGCGCGTCGGACGACCTGCTGGTCGTGAAGCTGGATGTCACCCGTCTCGCGGATGCCGAGGCGGCGGTGAGTGCGGCGGTGGAGCGGTTCGGGCGCATCGACGTGCTGGTGAACAACGCGGCGAACTTTCAGGCGGGCTACTTCGAGGAACTTACGCCGGAGCAGGTGGAGCGGCAGCTTGCGACCAGCCTCATCGGCCCCATGAACGTCACGCGCGCCGTTCTGCCGGTCATGCGCGGGCAGCGGTCGGGGCACATCGTCTCGATCTCGTCGACGGCGGGGCTGGCGGGCTTCGAGTTCTGCACCGCCTACTCCGCCTCCAAGTTCGGGATGGAGGGATGGATGCAGGCGCTGGAGGTGGAGGTCGCGCCGTTCGGCATCCACACGACCGTCGTCAATCCGGGTTTCTTCCGCACGGAACTCCTCACGCCGGAGTCCACGGTCTACGCGGAGGCCACGATCGCGGACTACGCGGAGCGCACCGCGGCGCAGCAGGCGTTCTGGAAGTCGCAGAATGGAAAGCAGGGCGGCGATCCGGTAAAGCTGGCCGCGGCGCTGATCGCGATCATGAGCGAGGCGCAGCCCCCGCGCCGCTTTCTCGCCGGCGCCGACGCGGTCGCCACCGCGGAGCAGGTGGTCCCCGATCTGCAGGCTCAGATCGATGCGTATCGCGAACTCTCGTCATCGCTTGCGTTTGATGACGGTTCAGCCGCAAGCGGGAGCTAAATCGTCATCCGCGAGAACCTGATCCATCGGGGAGCGGTGCATCGGCGCCGTACCCGGCCCGCGGATCGGAAAGTTATGAGGACGGAAAACGGCAGCCGTGGCGGAGATCGCCACGGCTGCCGCGGTGTTCATCAGCAGGCGAAATCCCACGAGATGGGCTGCGGGTTGCAGTGCTGCGGCCAGCACGAGTAGCACGAATCCCAGATCTGCGAGGGGCCGCATGCGGGGTCCGCGCTGGCGCCGTTCGCGTGAACGGTGCCCGTGGGGCCCTTTTCGTCCCGCACCGTGAACGACGAGACGCGGATCTGGTCGAGGTCGAGCTTCAGCTTCTTCATCGGGCGCTCCTTCGGTGAGTTGGGCAGACACGGTCCGCGAAGGGTGCTCATCCTGTACGCGTGTTCCCGATCCCGAACGCTCTTCGCGGCTGTCGGCTCGCTTTATCCGACGATCATTCACACCGCAACCCTTGCGCCATACCGCGTGACAGAAGACGGATGATGATGATTTTCGCCGAGCCCTGAAGCCCGGCGGATCGGCTTCAGCGGGGCTGGTCCTCGGTCATGCGCCGATGAACGCCAGTGCGATCTCCTCCCGCACCCAGGCGTCCTCTTCGACCTCTTCCCTGCCCCGAAGTGCCTGAAGCGCCGCCTCCGTGCCGATGCGGCCCAGCGCCCACGCCGCGTGCCCGCGGATGAGCGGCTCCTCGTCGTTGAGCGCGATCGCGAGCGCGGGGACGGCCTCCGGCGCACCCCAGTTGCCGAGCGCGACCGCGACGTTGCGCAGCAGGCCGCGCCGCTTGGTGCGCTTGATGGGCGAGTTCTTGAACCGGCGGCTGAAGTCCTCCTGCGTCATCCCCATCCACTCGATGAGCGACGGCCCGTCCAGCCCCTCGCGCGCCAGAAACGCCGGTTCCCGGGTAATCTGGACGAACTTGGAATTGTTGAACGGACAGACCTCATTGGAGATGTGTCGACTTCCCGGTTGCTCCACCCGGCTCTCGACGGGACGACAGACGGTGCGCGCGAAGCTCAAGAACTAAAGCACCCCAGTTTGTCAGATCGCCGCGAAGGCTCACCCGCGACCGCTATACCGAGTGTGCGGTCGGGGTGCCAGGGTCCCGCGAGAGAGCCTGCGGATCTGTGCTGTCATCTGCTGCAGTCAAGGCTGTTAAGCGCGAGGAAGTAGGCGGCCGCCGCCCAGCGGGGAGGCCTAGCCTCTCCCATCGTGCTGGTTCCCTACTTTTGCAAGCTCCTCTGCAGCATCTTTGCGAGTACCGTTGTCCGCCAGCTACCGCACCGGTGCCTAACTGACCTAGAACTCCCACCAACTTTCCCGCGAATGAAGGTCCCGTCTGCTAGTCTCTTTCTGAGCCGTGCTAGCAGATGCGGTACTACCTCGGTCCCTCCCTCCCTGAGGAAATCCTTCAGCTGCCCATCCGGTCGTTGTGAGTGGAAACCCGCTGCAACCTAACGGTCGCAATACGAAGTGCGCTGGACCAACCCGGCGCGGGCCACGTAAACGGACAAAGATGCGGGCCTTCGGATTCTTGCGTCAAACGTTTGCTTGCAATTCATGCTGGAGAAGGTAGCTTCGGTACCTATATCTGCTCGTTTGGCCGCGATCATTCATCCATCCTTTCTCATGTCCCGCTTAGACATCATTTCGGACTCACTCGTTCCGGGCACCGAGAGCGTATTTTTTCTGGGGTGCTTCGAGTCACGTGTGACGCTGTACGCGCAGCAGGTTCGCGCCTTGAACCTCGTTGATGCGATCTTGGCCCAGCAACTCGTGCGGCCCAATGGACGCGTGGCGATCGTGGGAGGCGGCGTCGCCGGGGTTACGGCGGCCGCAGCGTTCGCGCTCGCAGGGCCCCAGCTGCAGACTGTGGACCTGTTTGAGGTGAAGAAGGAACTCCTGCATCTGCAGCGGAGTGGGGCCGACCGGTACCTCCATCCCCACCTTTACGACTGGCCCGCGCCCCACGCGCGGCGCACCGAGGCTGGCCTTCCCCTGCTAAACTGGGAAGCAGGTAGCGCGGGCGATGTCGCGTCCGATCTGCTCAAGGAGTTTGCCACCATTAAGGGAATTCGCCCCATCCTTCACGAGAAGCTCGATCTGCGCGTGGCGGAGGTGAAGCCTGCGACAAGCGGGGCGGGGTGCTTCGTCTCCGTGGAAGGCGCGGCGAACGAGGGGGCGGAGTACGACGTGGTCGTCTTGAGCATCGGCTTCGGCTATGAACGAAACGACCAGAACACTCCGTCCTACTGGATGCCGTTCCCTATCGCACCAGGCTCCATCAAAGCGCCGGGGACGTCGCATCACGTCCTGGTGTCCGGGAACGGTGACGGAGGCCTCGTCGATTTCCAGAAGGTCACGTTCAACCAGTCTCATCGCGAGATCATCGAGTTCCTGACCGGCTACAAGGGGCTGAAGAAGGCGCAGGAGAAGCTGCTGGAGATCGAAGACGCTGCATGGAACGACGCGGATGTCGACCTCCACGAAGCGTACCGGGAATTGGTTCTCCCCGTTTTGCCACGATACCTGCTGACGGACGTGCGGGAGAAGCTCCGCAGAGATGTGCACGTCTGGCTCCATACCCGGGAGAAGCGCCTGTTCCGCCGCGACACCGCCGTGCTGAACCGGTTCGGGACGTTCCTGGTAATCGAGGCGGACCGGGACAGCGGTAGGTCATCTCGGATGATCCGGGTGTGCCGCGGCGTAGAGTTGCCGCATCCCGACGCTTTGGGCGCGCTCCACTTCCCCGGCGAGGACCCATTCGTCCCCAAATACCAGTTCCTCCGCTTCGGAGCAGACCGGGAGGCGATCCTGGATCCGTTCCTGCCGCTCGCGCAAGCGCTACCCAGCCGCTCAGCGCTCAGAACGGTTGGCCTTCCCGCCCCAACACCAGCCCTCACCTCGACCGCGCGAAAGCGCTTCCAAAGGCTCACGGCCGCCGTCCAGCCGGTGGAGACGGCCCCCTCGCTTCCGAACCCTCCCCCGCGCACCAGTAAAACGAAGCACCACCCGGCGGACATGTTCGCACGCGACCCCCAAGAGTTCGAACTGCCCCACGGCAGAAGCGCAATGCAGCGGGTGGAGCGCACCGTCCGCCGCCAAGAAGTTCAGCGGCTGCTATACACGATGCGCCAAGCGGCCGCGAACCCGGACGGATTGTGCGGCTTAGTGATGGTGGTGGGGCCGTGCGGCAGCGGGAAGAGCATCCTGATGGCGCAGGCGTTCAAGGAACGCAAACGTGCTCTCTACTTCTCCATGGACGATCCCCCGCAGCCGGCCGGGGAGCCCGCCTCCCGGGAAAGACGACCGCATGGCGCGCCCCCCAATCACGACGAGTTGATGGAGGGCAGCAGTGACGCTGTCTCCTCCGCCCGTGGCGGTGTGGCGCGCCCGCACGTGCCCACCCGTGGGGGTGAAGCACTCCGCACCGCCACCATCGCGGTACCCGTGCGTATGCACTGGCTGGCCGGGGCGTGCAGGCTTGCCGGAAAGCCCCAGCCCCGCGCCGCGCTCCCAGCCGGGGAGGCTTCGCGCCAGATCACGGAGTTGCTGCGATCCATCGCCGATCCCGCTGACCCGGTCTACATTTTCATCGATGCGGTCAACCAGGTGGAGGCTCCCGACTCGTACGACGTGCTGCTTAGCGGTCTGCGGCCGGAGCAGCTGCCCGCCGGGATCGTCATCGTGATCTCCACTCAGGAGAGCGAGGAGGTGATGCAGCACCTGCGAGAAATGGACGGGGGACCCCACGACTGGAAGCCGCTCTATATCGAACAGCTGAAGGCTTATCACGAGACCGTTGCCCTCATGCTCAACGATTGGCCGGAGCACCTGCCTCCGGTTCGTCTGCCGGACGCGCTCACGGCCGAGCTCCACGAGAAGGTGGACGGGCTTCCCATCAACGCGTGGGGGTGGGGCGTCCGCCTGCAGCAACTGGTGGAGAGCGACGGCGACTCCGCCGTGGAAGCGTTCTGGACCGAGTTGAAGGAGGCGAAGGTCGGCTTCTTTCCAGATGCGTACCTGGACCGCCTCCTCACGCAGCTGGACCGGGGGTTCAGGCCGGCGGGGCTGCCTAGGGCCGTGGGTTGGTACCTAGCCCTGATGCGGCAGCCCGTGACGCGCGACGAAATCTACGATGCGCATCCGGCCTTGAAGTTCATCACCCTTGACCCGAGGGACGTTTCGCGCGACCAGATCGATGCCGCGCTGGACCGCCTGAGCGGCTTTCTCATCAGCGAGCGCGTGGGGTCCGCGCGCCGCTGGCGCCTGCGCAACGAATCCCTCCACGACACTTGGCTCAACAAGTTCGGCCGGCCGGAACTGACGGAGGTGCTGATGAATGCCCTGCTCCCGTTCGGCGTCATACCGCCAGTGGATCGCTGGAGCCCCGAGGAATGCCAAGAGTGGGTCGGGTTCGTCACGGAGCGCAGCACACGCTACGAGCGGTTGTCGGCTGCCCAGAGCGCAGCGGTCCTCCAGGGGCTGCTGGACCGCATCGCGTCGGGGTCGCTCCCCCGGGTGGCGCACCGTGCACCCGCCATCCGACAGAAGCAGGGAGTGCTGGAGTACAAGGCCGGAAAGATGGACCTGAGCGGCCAGATCGCGCAGGATGCCGTGGAGGAACTAAGGGCGCGAACCGCCGAGGAGAACTCGCGCGAGATCCAGGCGGACCTGCTATTCGATCTAGGCAATGCCGTGAGCCACGCCGCCTGGTTCTCGTGGTTCAAGGAGCAGAAGAACTACACGGAGCTGTACGAAGAGTCCGTGCGCTGGCACCATGCCGCGGCGCAGCTGTGCCCCGAGCGCTGGTCTCCGCTCCGCGCCGCCAGGCTGATGCGGACTCAGAACGACGTCACACTTGGGCTGACGGACTCGGAGCGGGCACTGAACGTCCTGAGCGAAGCCATCGCGCTGGGCTCTACACTCCCTCAGGAGCTCTCGGAGGTCCGGGCGGCGCTCGCGGGGTGCTACAGCAGTAGGGGGTACCGGTACGCGCGCTTGGAACGGAACGACGAAGCTATCGCCGACTACGACGCCGCTGTGGCAATCTTCGATGCCGATATGCCCACCCTGCCCGACAACCGCGAGTCCTTTGCCAACGTGCTCTTCAACCGTGCGCTGGAGCAGTTCGGCTTGGGGCGGATCGACGAAGCTCTGGAGGGCCACGATCGAGCGATCGCGCTGTACCAGGAACTGGACCAGACGGCGCAGGTGCGGGAGTCGCTTGCGAATGCATACGCCGCCCGCGCGGACTGCAACCAGCGGCTGGAGCGCACGGAGGCGGTCGTTGCGGACCGTCTCGAGGCAGCTGCGCTGATGGAGACGGTGGATCACACGCCGGAACGGCAGTTCGTCCTGGGACTCGCCCTGCGTGGGGCCGCACGGGGGATGCGCGAGTTGGGAAGGCTGGACGAGGCGGGGGACGCTTATGCCCGGGCAATCAACGTTCTCGCCCCCCTGTCCAAGAGCTGGCACCAAGCCCTTGGCGCGCTGCAGGACAGCTATATCGAAAGCGCCTCAATCCGGCGAATGCAAGGGCGGAACGAGGAGGCGCTCGCCGCATACCGGCAGATGCCGGAGGTAGCGCTGCTGAAGAACAACTCGTTCGGCGTTCTCTTCGAGAGCATGGGCGGGCCCGGCTCAGATTCCGAGCCGTTGGCGAAGATTAGTGAGCTGGCCACCTTTTTGAATTTCGCTCCGCTCCCGGAAGAGCACATGGCATGGGCGCGCGAGCGGCTGGGGCTAGCCGGTGACGATTTCGCGGACCTTCGCCACCGCGTTACGTTCCGGATTGCTCCGCTATCGTTCTACGCCGACGGTTACCTGCTCGTGGCGGAGGACACCTCGCGGGCCGGCCGAGCCGAGCTGTTCGCCCTCTGCCGGCTTGGTAAAGAGGTGAGCGGCCTCGACTGGACGAACGGACCTATCTACGACGCCAACACTCGCTGGGAGATCCACCTGGACGATGATAGGGTCCGGGACTACTGTCGCTTTTTCTTTCACTTCGTCTATGGGCGGTACGGTCCCTTCACAATATTCGAACGTATCGACGAGCTGCCCTGGAATGACAAGGCGACGTCGGCCGATTTCGAGCGGGTGCGGCTGTTGAGTGCTCCTATATCCCTGCTTCCATCCACCGAGCCGGGCGTATACCGGTTGGACTCGCGGATGCTGTTCAAGGACGCTGTTTTTTCCGCGACCATTTCAGTCGTGAGCGATGCCAAGGATCCTTCGCAACGGGGACTGATCTCCCTCAGTGAGGAGGCGATGATCGGTGATGAGTTGCCGGTGCACGAAGCACCCTTGCCCTACCTGCGGGATATACCCGTTCCGCCCGAGGCGAACCCGGAGGCCTCTGCAAAGGTTCCGCGGCAGAGTCCGCTGGTCGTGTACAGGAACACCTCGGAGGAGGAACTGCTCCGGAAAGCTCAGTACGGTGTGCTTCTTCATGGTCTGGGCAAGGAGGATCCCGTCCAAGAGCGGCTGCCCCGTGTCAGCGACGAAGCTCGGTTCCTTACGTTTGAGCCGCTCCCCGAACATCACCTTGGGTGGGCGTACGAGATTCTCGGTCTGACCGGGGTAGAGTTCACGCGAGTTCGCGAACGCTTACAATTCCGCGTAGCTCCCTTGGCCTTCTACCGCGCCGGCTACCTCCTTGCGACCGAGGACAGGTCGAGACGTGGGCCCGGGGAGATGTTCGCTCTTTGCCGGCTGGGAGAAGAGCTCGTCGGCCTCGACTGGACGGATAAGCCAATCTATGGCGCAGCAAACGCAAGCCTGGAACTCCGCCTAGACACCGACGATCAGGTGGTTCAGTATTGCCGTTTCTTCATGCACTTTGTTCATGACAAGCGCGGTGTGTCCCGGATCTTCGAGAACGTGACGGAATTGCCGTGGACGGCGGCAGCGACAGATAGGGACGTCGCCCGCGTACAGGCGATTTGCACTCCCGTTACGGTCCGCGCGACCACGCCGGAAATCGTGCAACTCAAGGCGAGATTGTTGCGCAACCGCTCCATATTCTCTGCGACCATCCAAGTCCACTTGGAGCAGGAGTCAGGATCTCGGGGACGTGTCACGCTATGCGATGAGGTAGAACTACTGAAAGAATTGCCGGTTCACCTCCCTGTTTCACCTTACATAAGGGATCATCGAAGCAGAGTCGCATCCATCAGTTAATAGAGCTACCCGCCCGACGTTCACCGGGTAACGTGGAGCGATTTTATTAGGGTTGAGAATCGTAGCTACTCGCAGTAGACACGAAGCGCGAGAAATAATGAGTTCCGGCTCGTGAATACCAGAAAGTGACTTGGACGTACGAGCGATCAGCTTGCCGTGCGTTCCCTGAGCGCCGCCGCGATTTCCTCGCCCACCCACGCATCCTCCTCCACCCCCGCGCGTCCGGCGAGCGCCTGCCACGCGGCCTCCGTGCCGATTCGGCCCAGTGCCCAAGCCGCGTGCCCCCGCACAAGCGGCTCGTCATCGTGAAGCGCGACTGCGAGCGCGGGGACAGCTTCCAGCGCGCCCCAATTGCCGAGCGCGACGGCGACGTTGCGCAGAAGGCCGCGTCGCTTGGCGCGTTTGATGGGTGAGTTCTTAAACCGCCGGCTAAAGTCCTCCTGACTCATTCCCATCCACTCGATCAGCGACGGGCCGTCCAGCCCCGCCCGCGCGAGAAACGCCGGCTCGCGGGTAATCCGGACAAACTTGGAATTGTTGAACGGGCAAACCTCTTGGCAGATGTCGCAGCCGTAGACGCGGTTGCCCATGGCCGGGCGCAGGTCGCGGGGGATGGGGCCGCGCAATTCGATGGTCAGGTAGCTGATGCAGCGGCGCGCGTCCATGCGAGGCGCGCCGGTTTCGTCGCGCCCCAGCAGCGCGTTGGTGGGGCACGCGGTCAGGCAGGCGGAGCAGGTGCCGCAGTGCTCCGTAGCGAACGGGGCGTCGTAGTCGAGTTCCACGTCCAGCAGGATGGCGCCCAGAAACCAGTACGATCCGCGCCGCGGCTGAATGAGCATGGTGTTGCGCCCGTGCCAGCCCAGCCCCGCGCGCGAGGCGAGTTCGCGTTCCAGCAGCGCGCCGGTGTCCACGTACGCGCGGCCGTGCACGGGAAGGAGCGTGTCGTTGATCCAGTCCTGCAGTTGGATCAGGCGCTCCTTCATGAGATCGTGATAGTCGTCGTTGCGGGCGTAGCGGGCCACGACGCCGCGCGCCGGGTCCAGCGGCGAGGAGGGATCGGCGTCCGCGTTGAAGTACTCCAGCCCCACGACCACGGCGGAGCGCGCGCCGGGAACGAGCACGGCGGGATCGCGGCGCTTGGCGACGGCGTCTTCGCGGGCCAGGTACGCCATGTCGCCGTGCATCTCCTGCGCGATCCAGCGCTCGTACGCATCTCCGTGCGCGCTGGCGTGCACCGGCGCCACGCCCACCGCGCCGAAGCCCATCTCCCGGGCCCGCACGCGGATGCGCTCGCTCAGTTCATCAGGGGAAAGAGTCGCAGACATCCCGCCTCCTACACCCATTCCGCCACCGCGTGCCCGCCTTTCTGGACAGTATTGACAAGCAGTTAATCTGGACGGAGATTTCTGCGAGGGTAGCAGGATGAACGTGCTGACGAAAAGGAGTGCCGTGAAGCACATCAACGACATCACGGAACAGGTTGTAGACGCCGCGTTCGATATTCATACGCGACTTGGGCCGGGTTTGCTGGAATCCGTCTACGAAATCCTTCTCGCGAACGTGCTGGAGCGACGAGGATTGCGAGTTCAGCGCCAGCTGCCCGTTCCATTCGAGTTTGATGGTGTCCGTTTCGAAGAAGGGTTCAAGGTGGACATCCTGGTAGAGGAATGCGTTGTGGTGGAACTCAAGTCGGTGGAGAAGCTTGCGCCCGTGAGCAGCAAGCAGCTTCTCACCTACCTTAGGCTGCTTGACCTGCCGATCGGGTTGTTGATCAACTTCGGCGCGCCGCTCATCAAGCAGGGGCTACAACGAATCGCAAACCCCAGGGCAACAGATGCTCGCCAAGTGCTGGGGTTGCGGTAGAGCCGACATCCCAACAGACAGCATCACGCAGAGCAGCAGAGAAGCAGAGGACTGCACCAGACCCCTCTGCTCCTCTGCTGCTCTGCTGCTCTGCGTGAGACCCTTCCGTTGTCCTTGACGGCGCTCGGGATGGCACGGCACTTTGCCCGCTTCATCCCAACCGGAGCACGGACGAACCCATGGCCGACCGCCTCGAAGAATTCCGCCTCTTCCGCGAGCGCATGAACACGCGCATCCTGGAAGCCGGCAACCTGGAAATCAAGCGCTTCTTCGCCCTGGACACCCGCTGCTACGAAGCCGGCGCCCTGGACGTAAAGACCAAGGAACTGCTGGGCCTCGTCGCCTCCATGGTGCTGCGCTGCGACGACTGCATCACCTACCACATCGTGCGCTGCAAGGAAGAAGGCGTCACCGACGCCGAGTTCTTTGAAACATTCAACGTGGGACTCATCGTGGGCGGCAGCATCGTCATCCCGCACCTGCGCCGCGCCGTCGACATGCTGGACCGGCTCAACGCCGACGGCCCCCTCGACATCGACCGGGAGACCGCCGAATGAGCAGCATTCCGCACGCGGAGCTGGAAGCGTTCCGCACCGAGTTTCCCATCCTGCAGACGCGCACGTACCTCAACTCGTGCTCGCTGGGCGCGCTCAGCCGCCGCAGCATGGGCTACCTGGGCGAGTACCAGGCCCTGTGGAACACCATGGGCGCCAGCGCCTGGTACGAGCTGTGGATGGGCCGCATCGGCCAGCTGAAGCAGACCGTGGCCACCATGTGGAACGCGGACGAAAAGGAGATCGCCCTTTCACCCAGCGTGTCGGGCGCGCTTTCGTCCATCGCCTCGGCCATCGACTACACCAAGCGCAACAAGATCGTCGTCGCCGAGCTGGACTTTCCCACCCTCGTGTACCAGTGGCTGGCGCGCAACGACGTGGAGGTCGTCCGCGTGCCCTCCGATGACGGCATCGGGGTGCCGCCGGAGCGCTGGGCCGAGTACGTGGACGAGCGTACCGCGCTGGTCGCCACCAGCCACGTCTTCTACGGCACCGGCTACGTGCAGGACCTGGCGCCCATCGCCAAGGCGGCGCGCGACGCGGGCGCTCTGTTTCTGGTGGATGGATACCAGTCAGCCGGCCAGATCCGCGTGGACCCGCGCGCGGTGGACGCCGACATCTACGTGGCCGGCCCCCTCAAGTGGCTGTGCGGCGGCCCCGGCATCGCCTTTCTCTGGGTGCGGCAGGAGCGCATCGCCGAGCTGCGCCCCACCATCGCCTCGTGGTTCGGCGCGCGCGACCAGTTCCAGTTCCGCAATGACGAACTGGAATTCCGCGACGATGCCGGCCGGTTCAGCATGGGCACCCCGGCCGTGCCCACCGTCTACACCGCGCTGGGCGGCCTGGAGATCTTTGCCGAGGCCGGCCAGGACCGCATCTACGAGCGCATCGCGGCGCTGACGGAAGATGTGGTCACGCTCGCGCAGGAAGCCGGTTTCGAGCTGAAGATCGCGGAGGATCCCGCGCGCCGTTCGGGCATCGTCCTCATCCGCAACGACGACGCGCCCGCCGCCGTGCGGCGCTTGGCCGACAAGAACATCATTGTGGACCACCGCGCCGGCTACGTCCGCGTATCCCCGCACTTCTACAACACGCCCGAGGAAAACCGGAAGTTCATCGCCGCCCTCCGCGGCTGAAGGACAGGGAATAGGGAATAGGGAATAGGGAGTAGGGAATAGGGAATAGGGGAATAGGGCGCCGAAAGTCTCTTCCCTGACCTCCTGTGAAACGGCGGTCCAGCGGAGCCCGCGCACGCAGCAAGACCCGGCCGATCAACCATCGGCCGGGTCTTCGCGCATCATTCCGCCGCTCAGAGCACGCGGCCAAGTACCCAGAGCAGCAGAATGCCCCGCGCCGTCCACGCGATCGTGCGGATCCAGTTGGTGGCCACGAGCGCGCGATGCGCACCCTCGTCAAAGCCGCGGCCGAGCAGCGTGTGCCGCGGTACCTGCAGCAGAAACGTCGACAGCCACACGATCACGATCAGCGCGAACCCGGCCGTGAACACCCAGCCCGGCATCCCCGCGGGCGGCCGCACCACGAGCCAGATCCCCGTCGCCAGCTCCACCAGCATGGGCGGCACAACGACGATCGTGGTGCGGCGGGAGTGCTCGGCCTCGTACGCCGCGAATCCATCGTGCCCCACATGGCCGAAAAGGGGATAGTGGACGATCTGCACGAACCAGATCACCCCGATCATCATCCCCGTCGCGGCGATGTTCAGCAGCAGCGCCAGCCGGCCGGCATCCGTCACGATCTTACGCTCCCGTGGACCCGAATCCGCCCTCGCCGCGCCCTGTCGACTCCAGCGCGTCCGTTTCCTGAATCTCCAGAGCCAGGAACCGCGCGAACACGAGCTGCGCGATGCGCATCCCGCGAGGGATGGGCACCGGCTCCGTCCCCGCGTTCCACAGGATGACCTTCAGCTCGCCGCGATAGTCGGGATCGATCGTCGCCGGCGTGTTGGGAAGGGTGATGCCGTGCCGCAGCGCCAGCCCGGAGCGCGGGCGCACCTGGCACTCCACGTCGTCCGGCAGCTCCATGGCGATCCCCGTGCGCACCAGCCAGCGCTGCCCCGGCATCAGCACGAAGTGCGGATCGGCGGAGGCCACGTCGTACCCCGCCGCGCCGGGCGTGGCGCGCGAGGGGAGCGGCAGGTCGGGATTGTTGGGCAGTCTCTTGAACCGGATGATCATCGTCGAAACACGCGTGACGTGAGATGGATGCAAGCGGCCCCCGCCAGCGTGTGCCGGCGGGGGCCGCGGGAACAGGTCAGTTCCTATTCCCCATTCCCTATTCCCTATTCCCTGCTGTCGCCGTTACGCCAGCACCGACGCCACATCCACCAGCGGCAGGTCGAACGCCTCGGCCACGCCGCCGTACACCACCTGGCCGTTGACCACGTTCAGCCCCAGCGCCAGCGAGGGGTCCTGGCGGCAGGCTTCCTTCCACCCCAGGCGCGCCAGGCGCATGGCGTAGGGGAAGGTGGCGTTGGTGAGCGCCAGCGTGGAGGTGCGCGGCACGCCGCCCGGCATGTTGGCCACGCCGTAGTGAATCACGCCGTCGATCTCGTAGATGGGATCTTCGTGCGTGGTGGGGCGGATGGTTTCCACGCAGCCGCCCTGGTCCACCGCCACGTCCACGATCACCGAGCCGGGCTTCATCTCCTTGAGGTCCGCGCGCTTGATGAGCTTGGGGGCCTTGGCGCCCGGCAGCAGCACCGCGCCCACCACCACGTCGGCCAGCGCCAGCTTCTCCAGCAGGTTGTGCCGGTTGCTGTAGATCATCTCCACGTTCGCCGGCATCACGTCGCTCAGGTAGCGCAGGCGCTCCAGCGAGGTGTCGAGAATGGTGACGCGCGCGCCCAGGCCGGCCGCCATCTTGGCCGAGTTGGTGCCCACCACGCCGCCGCCGATGACCAGCACATTCGCCGGCGCCACGCCGGGAACGCCGCCCAGCAGCATGCCGCGGCCGCCGTAGTAGCGCTCCAGGTACTTGGCGCCGGCCTGAATGGCCATGCGCCCCGCCACCTCGGACATGGGCGTCAGCAGCGGCAGCTCGCCGCTGGGAAGCTGCACCGTCTCGTACGTCACGCACACCGCGCCGGAGGCCAGCATGGCGCGGGTGAGCGCCTCATCGGCGGCGAAGTGGAAGTAGGTGAACAGGAGCTGGCCGGGGCGCGTGCGCGCGTATTCCACGGCGATGGGCTCCTTGACCTTCATGATCATCTCGGCGCGGGCCCACACCTCTTCCACGTCGTGGATGGTGGCGCCGACGGCCGTGTACTGCTCATCCGTAAAGCCGCTGCCCAGACCGGCGCCCCGCTCCACCATCACCGAGTGGCCGGCGGACACCAGCGCCTCGGCCCCGGCGGGCACGAGGGCGATGCGGTTTTCGTTGGTCTTGATTTCCTTAGGAACGCCGATCAGCATCGTAAGCAGCGGGTTCGGGGAGTTCGGTCCTGCGATTGAGGCCCGCTCATTTCTCGGGCGCGGCGCACAATATACACCGCGCAACGCGTTTGGCGAGTGTGACGGAAAGGTGACACACCCGCCCGCGGGCTCTGATCCGCCGGGTGGGGCCGTCCGGCGTGTGGACCGCGCGGCGGGAATTTCCCGCCACGATCACGCCGTTTCCCATGCGTAGGGGCCCGCGGATGCCGCCCGCGTCCGCACCGCCCTGCCGGAATGGAACAAGACCCGGCCGCCCCGATGAGTGTTGGCGCCCCGTCACGCGGCCATTCGCCCGACAGAGACGTATTCCGTGATGCCCCCGTCTCCGGGGTGTTTGGCGACGCGCAGAAGTCCGCGCCACCCGAAGGATCTACCATGGGCCACGCCAACGTCGCTTCGCGGTGCCAAACCCGCCGCCACAGTCCGCGAAGGCGGACTTCGTGCTTCACCAGCGGCGAATTCATTCGCTCCTGGACAGGCGGACGCACGAAAGCTCGCGTTGTACCAGATGCTCTCCCCACAGTCCGCGAAGGCGGACTTCGCGCCGTTGTTGCCGCGATTTCAGTCGCCCTTCTCCAGCCGGCAACGCCAAAGCCCTCCCCCGAGTGCCGGGAGAGGGCTTCGCGATCGTAATCTCGTGTGCCGAAGATCAGGCCGTGGCGGTCGCCGCCTCGGACTCGCCCGCTTCGGACGCAGGCACCGAACCATCCGAATCCGCCACCGGCGCGCTCTCCGTCTCGGTTGACGAAGCCGCGGACGGCGACGACGGCGCGGAATCCAGCCCCGTCTCCATCAACCCGGCAACGAGCTGAGTAAAGCGTACGGGATCGTGCGGCTCCGAGCCCTCGGCCAGCAGCGACCATCCCAGCAGCAGTTCCGCGTAGTCGCCCACGACGCCGTCGTCCGCGTTCGCGTCAAAGCGGCGGCGAAGGCCCTGCACCAGCGGGTGCGACGCGTTCAGCTCCAGAATGCGGCGCTGGCGGATTCCGTCGCGCCCCATCGACATCAGCCGCTCCAGCTGCGGCGAGTAGTCGTGCTCGGCCACCACGAGGACGGCGGGCGACTTGGTCAGGCGGCCGGACAGGCGCACCTCCTTGACCCACGTGGTCAGCCGCGTCTGCAGCACCTGCAGAAACGGCTCGAACTCCTTCTTCTGCTCGTCGGACGATTCCTTCTTTTCCGCCCCTTCCAGCTCCACCGCGCCCTTGCCCGCGCTGCGCAGCTTCTTCCCCTCGAATTCCGTCACCGACTGCACCACCAGCTCATCCACCGGGTCGGTCAGGTACAGCACCTCCCAGCCGCGGTCGCGGAACGTTTCCAGCGCGGGCGAGTTCTCGATCTGCTCGCGGCTGGCGCCGGTCAGGTACCAGATGTCGCTCTGCCCCTCCGGCATGCGCCCCACGTATTCCGCCAGCGACGTAAGCGCCTCCGCCTCGCGCGACGAGCCGAACAGCAGCAGCCCCAGCAGCGCGTCGCGGTTCTCGAAGTCGCTGTCCACACCCTCCTTTACCGCCCGCCCCAGCTCACGCCAGAACGCCTCGTACTTGGCCCGGTCGTTCTCCTGCAGCTTCTTGAGCGTGTCGATCACCTTCTTGGTGAGCGCGCGGCGAATCTGCCGCACGTGACGGTCGCTCTGCAGCATCTCGCGCGACACGTTCAGCGGCAGGTCCGGCGAATCCACCGCGCCGCGCACCCAGCGCATCCAGCGCGGCAGCAGCTCCTCGCTGTTCTCGCGCACCAGCATGCGCTTTACGTACAGCCGCAGGTTGGGCTTGAAGCCGGCGTAATACAGGTCGTTGGCGCCGCGCGACGGAATGAAGAGCACGGCCTGGTACTCCACCAGCCCTTCCACGCGGGTGTGGATGGTTTCCAGCGGCTCCGACCAGTCGTGCGAAATCTGCTTGTAGAAGTCCGCGTACTCCTCGGCCGTCACCTCCGACGGCGGCCGCGCCCAGATGGGCTTCATGGAGTTGAGCGGCTTTTCCGGCGCGGGGTCCGCCAGCTCCTCCGTCTTTTCGCCCGGCAGCACGATGGGATAGGTGATGAAATCCGCGTGCTGCTTGACGATGCGGCCCAGCACCCAGCGGTCGGTGTAGTCCTCGATGCCGTTTTCGCTGTCGACGGGCTTCAGGTGCAGCGTGATGCTGGTGCCTGGCCGGTCGCGCTCCGCGTCGCTGACCGCAAACGATCCGTCGCCGGCGCTGGTCCAACGCACCGCCTCATCCGTTCCCGCCTTGCGCGTGACGAGTTCCACGCGGTCCGCCACCATGAACGACGAGTAGAAGCCCACGCCGAACTGGCCGATCAGCTGCGCCGCGCCGTCGCCCTTGTCCTTGAGCTGCGCCAGCGCCTCGCGGGTGCCGGAGCGCGCGATGGTGCCAATGTTCTGCACCACCTCGTCGCGCGTCATTCCGATCCCGTCGTCCTCGATGGTGAGGGTGCGCGCCTCGGCGTCGGGGATCAGGCGGATCCGGGGCTCGTGGCCCTCGGGGAGGAGATCGGACCGGGTGAGCGCCTCGAAGCGAAGCCGGTCGATGGCGTCGGACGCGTTGGACACCAGCTCGCGAAGGAAGATTTCCTTGTCGGTGTACAGCGAGTGGATCACCAGATCGAGGAGCCGCTGCACCTCTGCCTGAAAGGTGAACTGCTGCGCCTGCTCAGCCACGCTATCCTCCTGTCGTTGCGTTCGGATGATGTGTGTGCTCGATGACGCCCCGGGCGCGGCTCGCGCTCGCGGGGAGCCGGAAAATCTAGTGGGCGCGCGGTGGTTCTATCAAGGTGCGCAACTTGACGTCAGGGCTGGACTTCCGAGTCAGCGCGTGTTTAGAAGGGAAACGTAGTTCTGCATCTGACGGTCAGAATCTCCCATCTTTCCAAGAAAAACAAAACTCTCGCGCACGTACTTCTCTATCAGCTTTTCCACAAACCATCTCTTGAGGAGGTACTTGTCGCCTTGGGTGTCGATTCGCGCGAGCGCCCGTGAAGCGTCATAGAGCAACCGCCCGTCATCCTCCCGCAATAGTTGGTTGATCCTGAATACGATGTCGGCCAAAAGGAGATTATTGATACGGGGTTCTAACCGTTGAATAGTTATCGCGCCCATCCTCTGAATTTGGACTTCGCGAAGGTCGAAACATTCGAAAAGCATCGAAGTGAAGAATGCCGATGCGCCGGTGCTTTCGATACTCGCGTGATCAGCAACGGCGCGAAACTTCGTCTGGGTTCCATAAACCGGGTGTAGCACGTTGTCATCTTGGCTCGTGCTGTCGAACTCCGCTTCGAAAAACAGTCCTGGCCTGACATAGTACCCGAGTTCGTTCCACACCAACGAACGCACTCCATCTAGCACATCTTGAGGCGTGATAGTCAAGGAAGTTTTTGCACGATCTACATCATGAACGATCGCCCAGAGAGCATGCTGACCAGCACTGAGGAACCGAACCGCGATGAACAGTGGGAATCCAAACGCGTCAGCAAATGCTCTCCTCTGCCGAAGGTTGGAGCCCCCGATCTTGAACCGCTCTTTCTTTGTTGATTTAACTTCTACAAAGCACCGCACTGGCTCTGAGTTCCCTATTGCGGGAACCGTCGGATGCGCTACTTGAAACTGAACGAGAAAATCTGGCGCAATAGAGTTATTTCGGATGATCGGCCGTTGCTCCAGCGGACTAATATGGGTCGCTGTCTCCATCAAGCGGCACAGGAGCGCGAATTCATCCTCCTCCGACAGCCCGAGAATTGCCTGCTGGACCGCTTGGTCTTCGTCAGGGACCAAGATGGCGAGTACCTGGTCGAATTGACTCCGGGATGCGACTGCCTGCACAGCTTTCAGGGCCTTTGACAACTCAATTTTCGAAACGGAATCTTGATCGCTCATCGACGCTCTCAGACTGTGTTTTGTAAGTTCTCCACTACTGTGCAAGTGCATTCCAGGGTCACCAACACAAGTCGTGAGGGGTCAACATCGGCAAACGTATTCCAGTTGCTGACGCATCAACGTACCTGTCGAGCCCGTACTGAAGCATCTGCAAGTGAGAGTCACGCGCGCCGGAGGATGCGCTTTACGGCCTGATCCAGGCTCATGGTCAGCACTTCCTCGCGCTCATCCCACACCGCTTCGGCGTCGACCTCGTGGTGGCGGAGTACGCGCGTGTGCGGGAGCGCCTTGCCGTGGTACGCCATCGCGACGAACTCGCCGTCCACCAGGCCGCGGATGATCTCGAAATCCGTGTTGGGCCACGGCGTTTCGTCATCGAGTGGATCGTAGTCCAGGCCCTTCAGAAACAGTACCTGCCCGCCGCCGACGTCGAACAGGTACCCGGGTCCCTCATCCTCCAGTTCCTCGATCTCCACCACGGCGGTGGCCTGCACCCGCTTCACGATCACCCGCCCGTCCTCCAGCACGCTGGTGCGCGGGGCCGGCGGAACGAACGGCCGGGGCGGGTGCGCCGCGCGGAACCGTGCATCCCTGACGAACGCGGAGATGAACAGGGCGACGGGCACCAGCATCGCCGAGGCCAGCCCCGCGGCGTGCGAACCGCTGGGCATCCCGTTCACCACGACGATGCCCGCGAGCACCACCGCCGCCACCACCAGCATCCACGACTCGCTCCGGTAGCCCGGAGACCGGGGCCCGATGTAGCGTTGCATCGCGGGGGGCGCGACCGACTCACGCTCTTCCGGCGTGATCTCCCGGATGGTTTCCTCGATCATGCCTCGTATGGGGTCGGGGGGCAAACGCGGCCAGCCTGTTGATCGGTCAGCGGATCGATGGAATAGCGGTGCGCATTCGGCAGCCAGCAGCGCACCGCGGACCGGTACGCCTCGTACTGCGCGCCAAAGGTGCGCAGCAGGTCGTGCTCCTCCACGGGCCGGGCGAGATACTGCCACATCCACGCACCGATCGCGACATAGACGAACACCAGCGGTGATCCGAGATACAGGGCCACCGCGGCACCCTGCCCCAGGCTCGACATCGCCATCGGATTGCGGACGAACGCGTAGGGGCCCGTCACCACCATCTCCCGCGGCGCATCCAGCGGCAGCGGCGTTCCCCTGCCCTCTCGCGCCATCACCACGGCGCTCCACACGCCCACTCCGCCGCACGCCGCAAAGAGGATGGCGGCGATCACCCGCAGCCCCGGCGCGGCGAACGAGGGCACGCCCACGCGGTCCTGCAGCGACTGGATGAGCGCGGGAACGAGAAAGAGGAGCACGCCCCAGAACACGGCCATCTGCGCAAAGGTCTTGGCCGTGTTCCATCCCGCGGGGGCGGGGCGCGCCGGGCGAAGCATCCCCAGAAAGCCGGGCGTGACCGCCGCCGCGCAGCTCGCGCTCAGCAGTGCGCAGGGCAGCATCAGCGCAACGCCCAGCCAGCCGGCATCCGTCCGCAGCGCGAACGCGAGGCAGAAGAGCACCGCGTACAGGATCGCACCCGCTGCGCACCACAGGATGGCGGCCGCGCGATCGTCCCGCCGCGCCAGGAGAAGCGCGCCCAGCAGCGACGCCGGCGCAAGAACCGCCAGGTCGGGGAGCATGAAGGAGAGCAGCACGTCGTCCGGCCCCGGGCTCATCCGGAACAGCTCCCGCGCGCGCGGCACCAGGTACAGAATCGGCCACCACAGCGCCACGCTCGCGCCCTGCACGGCAAAGAACCCCGCCACCGCGCGCGGAACGGGATCAGCAGCCGGCGTGATCGGGAGAGATGAAGACATTCGCGGGATGTGCGCGGGCGGGGGAACGATCCAGCATGGTGAGCCGCCGCGGGCGCGGCATTCCGGTGCAGCAGGAGATCAGAACGGGGCACGCAGAGGCCGGAAACTAGACGCGGGCCAGCGGTCGCGGCAACAACCGGCGCTCTCGATTGCGGGCGGAGACGGTCCGGACGGAGGCGGGGAGACCGGCCGCAGCACCTCAAACGACACCGCAGAACAGGGCCGATCCGGAGCGGAACATCAATCCGTTTACACATCGGTTGCAGGTTTCTCCCGGAAGCATTCTGCGTAAATCGTCTGGATAGGATCTTGCGGGATGGAAATTCGCGGATTGGCCCACCAGTGCACTCCGGTATCCTGACACGTCCACCGGGCCCGCCCGGGGAGTGAGGATGCGGATTGCCTTTGTGCCGTCCGTACCCCCATCTCCCATCTCATCCCCGGAGGACACCATGAAAAAGCTCACCCTGCAGTTGGACGACCTTCGCATCGAAAGCTTCTCCACGACCGGCGCGCCCCATGAGCGCGGAACCGTCGTAGGCGAGGAGCAGTGCACGTGCCCCACCGCGTGCTCGTGTCCCGGATGCCCCACCTGTGACGCGTCGTGTAACGGCACCTGTGGGGGCACCTGCGATGCGTCGTGCTACGGTACCTGCGGCGACAGCTGCGCCGGGTGCACGTGGGAAGCGAGCTGCGGAACCAACAGCTGCAACTACACCTGCGACGGCTTTGCGACGTACGGCGGCCCCGCCCAGGAATGCCGTCTCTGCTGACAAGCGTGGCCGGGCACCCGGAAGGGTGCCCGGCCATTCGCGTCTCGGGCATTCCGGTTCCGCGCCACCCACCCGTCTTGGCCCTGGCCAGCCCGGTCGGAGCGGACGCACCACTGTGCTTCTCCCCATCCCCATCCATCTCGGAGGACACCATGAAAAAGCTCACCCTGCAGTTGGACGACCTGCGCATCGAAAGCTTCTCCACGACGGGCGCGCCCCGTGAACGCGGAACCGTAGTAGGCGAGGAGCAGTGCACGTGCCCCACCGCGTGTTCGTGTCCGGGATGCCCCACCTGCGACGCGTCGTGTAACGGCACCTGCGGGGGCACCTGCGATGCGTCGTGCTACGGAACCTGCGGCGACACCTGCGCCGGGTGCACGTGGGATGCGAGTTGCGGCAACAACAGCTGCGATTACACCTGCGCAGGCTTCCAGACGTTCGGCGGCCGCGAAATGAACTGCGTGATCTGCTGACGCACGCGTGGCCGGGCACCCGCTGGGGCGCCCGGCCATTCGCATCTCCGGGCATCCGGTTCCGGGCTATCCGCCCGCCCTGGCCGTACCCAGCCCCGTCGGAGCGGACGCACCGCTTTGCCTCCCAATCCCCATCCATCTCGGAGGACCCAATGAAAAAGCTGATCCTGCAACTGGATGATCTGCGCATCGAAAGCTTCTCCACCACCGCCACGCCCCACGAACGCGGAACCGTCGTAGGCGAGGAGCAGTGCACGTGCCCCACCGCATGCTCGTGTCCCGGATGCCCCACCTGCGACGCGTCGTGTAACGGCACGTGCGGGGGTACCTGCGATGCGTCGTGCTACGGGACCTGCGACTTCACCTGCGAGGGGTGCGGCGACGACAGCGCCGGACACAATACCTGCGACCGCACCTGCCAGGGGTTCCAGACCTATGGTGCCCACGGTGACATGTGCGTGATCTGCTGACGCGTGTGTGGCCGGGCGCCCGATGAGGGCGCCCGGCCACGTTGTTTCCACTACTGGCCGCGGAACCGCCGCAGGAAGGCGGCGGCAAAGGGCGAGCGCTCGACGGCGGCCTGGTCCAGCGGGTTGCCCCAGCCCAGCCCGTCGCTGTTGGCCAGCAGAATGAGCGTCAGCCGCTCGTCCGGGAGCTTGAGGTAGAGCGCGGAGTAGGCGCCGTCCCACAGCCCCGAGTGCCACACGGCGCGCCGCGCGCCGATCTCCTGCACGTACCAGCCGACCCCGTACGGCAGCGTCTGCCCGGCCGCGTTGCGCCCGGCGCTCCACATCATCTGCTTTGATGAATCCGCCAGCAGCCGCTCGTCGTCCAGCGCGGCGTCGAACCGCGCCAGATCGGCCGCGGTGGAGATGACACCGCCCGCGGCGCCGTCCCCCTGCGGTGCCGGCGGCTCCGAGCGGATGACCGTTCCGGCCGAATCCAGGTGGTACGGCAGCGCGAGCCGGGCGGCCAGATCCGCGCGAAGCGGCAGCGCGCGGTGGATGCGCGCCGACTCCGTCATCCCCGCCGGTCGGAACACCTCATCCGCCACCAGGTCGCTGAAGGCGCGCCCCGTCACCTGCATCATGGGCCGCGATGCCCACGAGAACGCGATCGGGTTGTAGAAGAAGCGCTGGCCCGCGTCGCCGTTGATCCGCATGCCCATGAGGTGGCGGAAGGTGATGGGCTGGTCGCAGCGCAGATCGCGAAAGAAGATGCGGGGCCCGTCGGCCGCCACCTCGGTGCAGAACTCGTCCCAGCCGGCGAAGCTGGACAGCGGGCGGTCCAGATCCAGCTTGCCCCGCTCTGCCAGGCGCAGGGCGACCACGCCGGAGATCGTCTTGGTGACGGAGGCGATGTTGTACGGCGTGTGCTCGGTGGCGGGCGTGCGTGCCTCCACGTCTGCCCACCCGAAGCCGCGGGCCAGCACCACGCGGCCGTCGCGCACCACCGCGATGGACAGTCCGGGGATGCCGGCCGCCCTGCGCAGCGAATCCACCTCCGCCGCGAACGCCTGCACGTCGTTTCCCTGCGCAACGGCGGGTGCCGCGCCGGCCATCATCACGGCGGCGGCACCCAGGATCGAAACCCGCGTCTGGATTCTCATGGCTCCCCTGTACGGCCCCGTCTGTGATCGGTTTCGGTGGCTGCGCGGCTGATTCGCTCGACCGGCGGCTGTGACGGCGCGGGTCTCGAGGTCTCAGGTGCGGGATGGTAGATCCTTCGTCGGCGCCAAGTCATTGCGCCGCCTCTACATCCACCGGCGCCTCCTCAGGATGACGCCACGGGCGGTGGATGCACAACCCATGGCGTGCCCTGACGCGCCTCACGCTCACGCTCACGCTCACGCTCACGCTCACGCTCACGCTCACGCTCACGCTCACGCTCACGCTCACGCCTCACGCCTCACGCCTCACGCCTCACGCCTCACGCCTCACGCCTCACGCCTCACGCCTCACGCCTCACGCCTCACGCCTCACGCCTCACGCCCGATGCGCTGATGCGCTGATGCGCTGATGCGCCGATGCGCCGATGCGCCGATGCGCCGATGCGCCGATGCGCCGATGCGCCGATGCGCTGATGCGCTGATGCGCTGATGCGCTGATGCGCCCGATGCGCCCGATGCGCCCGATGCGCTGATGCGCTGATGCGCTGATGTGCTGATGTGCTGATGTGCTGATGCGCTGATGCGCCGATGCGCCGATGCGCCGATGCGCCGATGCGCCGATGCGCCGATGCGCTGATGCGCTGATGCGCTGATGCGCTGATGCGCTGATGCGCCCGATGCGCCCGATGCGCCCGATGCGCTGATGCGCTGATGCGCTGATGTGCTGATGTGCTGATGTGCTGATGTGCTGATGTGCTGATGTGCTGATGTGCTGATGCGCTGATGCGCTGATGCGCGTGCGAGGCTACGTGCACGATCGTGCCCCGCGCCCTCGTTCGGGGGGCCACGCGGAACTGGCGGCCACAGTCCGCGCAGGCGGACTTCGTGCTTTTCCAGCGGCGAATTCATTCTCTCCTGGACAGGCGGCCGCGCCGAAGCTCATCGAAAGAAGAAACAACCCTTCCCCCCAGTCCGCGCAGGCGGACTTCGCGCCGTTGTTGCCGCGACTTCAGTCGCCCCTGTCTTTCGCACTCACGCACTCACGCACCCCGCACTCACGCACTAAAAAAAGCCCCCGCCCGGCGAACCGGGCGGGGGCTTTCGTCCATCGAACTGCCTTACGCCTGGGCGCTGCCCGGGGCCGGAGCACCCGTGGCGCTGCCGCCGCTGGCGCCGTCCGTGGCATTGCCGCCGTTGCCGGCAAGCTCCGCCAGCGCGGCCTTGCGCGACAGGCGAAGGCGGCCCTTTTCGTCGATGGAAAGGAGCTTCACCTGCACCACGTCGCCCTTCTTGACCACGTCCTCGGTCTTTTCCACGCGGCCGGCCTGCAGCTCGCTGATGTGCAGCAGGCCCTCGGTGCCGGGCATGATCTCCACGAACGCGCCGAACGTCGTGGTGCTCTTGACCTGGCCCTCGTAGATCTTGCCGACCTCGGCCTCTTCCGTCATCCCGGCGATGATGCGGCGCGCGCGCTCGCCGCCCTCGCCGCTCACCGACGCGATGGTGATGGTGCCGTCGTCGTCGATGTTGATCGTGGCGCCCGTGGCTTCCTGGATGCCGCGGATCGTCTTGCCCTTGGGCCCGATGATTTCGCCGATCTTGGCCGGATCGATCTTGACGGTGATGATGCGCGGCGCGTACTGGCTGAGCTCCGGACGAGCCTCGCTGAGCACTTCATCCATCTTGTCGAGGATGTGCATGCGCGCCACGTTCGCCTTCTGCAGCGCCTCGCGCATGAGCTCGATGGTGAGCCCCTCGATCTTGATGTCCATCTGGATGGAGGTCACGCCCTCGCGGGTGCCCGCCACCTTGAAGTCCATGTCGCCCAGCGCGTCTTCGGAGCCCAGGATGTCGGTCAGCACCGCCACGCGGTCGCCTTCCTTGATCAGCCCCATGGCCACGCCGGCCACGGCCGCGCGCATGGGCACGCCCGCCTGCATCAGCGACAGCGAACCGGCGCACACCGTGGCCATCGACGACGAGCCGTTGCTCTCCAGCACGTCGCTCACCACGCGGATCGTGTAGGGGAACTCGTCAAACGGCGGAAGCATCGCCTCCAGCGCCCGCTCGGCCAGCGCGCCGTGGCCGATTTCGCGGCGGCTGGTGCCGCGCATGGGCTTCACTTCGCCCGTGCTGAACGGGGGGAAGTTGTAGTGCAGCATGAACGACTTCTTCTGCTGCGTGGGGAAGTCGATGGTGTCGTACGCCTGCTCGTCGCCCTGCGTGCCCAGCGTGGTCACGCCCAGCGCCTGGGTCTGCCCGCGGGTGAACAGCGCCGAGCCGTGCGCGCGCGGCAGCACGTCCACGTCGATGCTGATGGGGCGCACCTGGTCGGTCGTGCGGCCGTCGGAGCGGGTGCCGGTGTTCAGGATCATTTCGCGCGTTTCGCGCTTTTCCAGATCCTTCATCACGCCGCCCACGTCCTTGTCGCTGTCCGGGAACTCGGCGGCGATGGACGCGGCGATCTCGGTGCGGATGGCCTTGAGGGCGTCGGCGCGCTCGTGCTTGCCGGCGATCTTGAGGGCCTCGGCCACGCGGGTGCCGGCGGCGCTCTCCACCCGCTCGCGGATGGTGGCGTCCACGGCGCGGGGCGTCCACTCCATCTTGGCCGGCACGTCCAGCTGCGCCAGCATCTCCTTCTGAATGCCGATCAGCTCCTTGATGGCGGCGTGCGCCACCACCAGGCCCTCGGCGATCTCTTCTTCCGGCACTTCCAGCGCGCCGCCCTCAACCATCTGAATGGCGTCTTCGCTGCCGGCGACGATCACGTCCAGGTCGCTGTACTCCAGCTGCGCGAAGGTGGGGTTCAGCACCCACTGGCCCTGGATGCGCCCGATGCGCACGGCGGCCACCGGCTCCGCGAACGGAATGCGGCTCATGTTCAGCGCCAGCGAGGCGCCGGTGAGCGCGATCACGTCGGCGTCGTTCTCCTGGTCGGCGGAGATGACGTAGACAAAGACCTGCGTCTCGTTGTAGAAGCCGTCGGGGAACAGCGGGCGAAGCGGGCGGTCGATGAGCCGCGCGGACAGGATCTCCTTGTCGGAGGGACGCCCTTCGCGCTTGATGAACCCGCCGGGGATCTTGCCCGCCGCGTACGTGCGCTCGCGGTACTCGATCGTCAGCGGAAAGAACGGAAGGTGGGTCGGGTTGTCCTGCGCCACCGCGGTGCACAGCACCATGGTCTCACCGAACTGCACGGTGCACGAGCCGTCCGCCTGGCGGGCCATCTTGCCCGCTTCCAGAATGAACGGGCGTCCCGCGAACTGTCTTTCCAGCTTTGCCATTTGGATTTTCCTGTTGGTTTGCTCGGGGGAGGCCGCACTCCGGGCAGCGCTCCCCCGCAGACGGAGCCCGGTCGCTTTGATGTTCACTTCGTCGCCGCTGTGCAAAAACGCAAGCCGGCCACACGGGAAAAGTCCCGTGCGGCCGGCTTGTTCCTATCCGTTCGCGCCGCCCTCAGGCATGCGCTGGCCGCGAAGGGTACACGGCTCCGCGGCGAGGACACACGCCAGAGCGTGCATCCACCGGGAAGTGCCGCGCCCGCCCGCCGCCGTGCCGCTCAGTGGCGCAGACCCAGGTCGGCGATCAGCGCGCGGTACGCGTCGATGTCGTTGCGGCGCAGGTAGTCGAGCAGCGCGCGGCGCTGGCCGACCATCTTGAGCAGCCCCTGACGCGAGTGGTGGTCCTTCTTGTGGGCGCGAAAGTGCCCGGTCAGGTCGTTGATGCGCGCGGTCAGCAGCGCGATCTGAACCTTGGTGCTGCCCTTGTCATTCGGGTGCAGCTGGTACTTCTTCGCGATTTCGTCGCGCTGTTCGGCGGTAATGGCCATCGATCGGAGCCTCCAGAAGAGTCTGCGCTGGTCAGGAAGTCAGCCGATCCAATCAGACAGTGACTATCCGAGCGGATCAACAAGCAAGCCCTGATTATACCCGAAGTGTCCGTATTGCGCAACTGCGCGCAGCGGTTCCGGCCCATCCCCGCCCCGGCTCGGCGGCCACGGCGGGAACCCCGCAGCGTTGGCGCGGGGAGCGGGGGTGCGACCGGAGTGGAGCCTGAATTGCAAAGCAGCGCTTCCCCAAAGGACCGTTCACGCTGTGCAACGTTATAGAAACCGGGGGGGGGGGGGGGGGGGGTAACCCCCACCCACAACCAAAGAGACAAAACGGTACCCACCCCCAACCCCCCCCAACCCCCGACCAAAACCCCCAAACCCGAGAATCCCACCGCCAACCGGC